>AWGX01000224.1 GCA_000495415.1 Smithella sp. ME-1
GTTGGTCGATATGACAAGGTTTCACCGATACATGGCACTAGAACATTGAATGGCTACTTTCTCTCAACCCTTAAAGACGCACTGAAGTCTGAACGAACACACTGTATTGCTTTACGAACCATTTGCTCAAAACTGACATTGCCGAAAGTCAACATTTTCACAAAACGAACTTCGTTATGTGACATTTTTTTAATTACCTCTTTCTCCGATAATCCACTTTTGAGCAAACGCGCGATTTCGCCGCAAAAATTTCCCAGATATTCAAGCTTCATTTGAAGAGCTGAATGGCCATTATGTTCTCTGGGATTGTGAGCACAGAAAAGAGAATCGAAATCAAGTTTTAATACTTCCCGGAGAGAATTTAAAGTATCAGCTAAATTTTCATCGGCACGGAAATATTTTATCTTTGAACCCAGATACAGATCACCGCAAAATAACCAGCCGCGATTCTTCTCAAAAAAAATCGTATGATCTTTGCTGTGACCCGGAGCATGAATAGGTATCAATGAAACTTCTCCCGTTTCAATAACAGGAGGCAACGGCAGAATATTCGCTCTTTCCGCCTTTCCCCAGATCAGATGCTGGTACATGAGAATATTGAAACCATCGCGCATTTTTTCAATGGTCTTCGGGTGGCCGTAAGCCGAAATCTGTTTTTCTTTCATGATGGCCGCCACATTTCCGCTATGATCTTCATGATGATGAGTCAGAAGTACACAATCTATACTTTTACTTCTCACTAACTCCAGGGCTTCTTTCCTCATATGAGACAATCCCGTATCAACAAGTATATTCCCGACAGAATAAAATATAGTTGTCATGAACGGCTTGCCTACATATCCGTAACCAAGCTCATATCCCGTAACGTCGCCAAAATGATGTGTCTTGCATAGTTTCATGGTCTTACCGTATTACCTAAACAGCACAAAAATAAACGGCGGGTTGTCCAATCAAATATTTATAGCTGGTTCAGGCTTGCAGCCTGAATCTAAACATTTTGGAGCCGGCAACAACTTGTCCGGCGTATGCCGGATGCCCGCTCCAGCATCAAATAAATGATTCATTCAGGATGATTGA
>AWGX01000225.1 GCA_000495415.1 Smithella sp. ME-1
GGAACATCCGGGAAAGGCGATAAAGGACAAAAAGCCCGTTCCGGTGGAAAAGTAAGAGCCGGATTTGAAGGTGGACAAATGCCGATGTCCCGCAGGTTACCCAAGCGTGGTTTCCGTAATCCTTTTCGTGAAAAATTCGTTGCAGTAAATCTTGCCGATTTGTGTCGAAAATTCAGCAAAGGTGCAATTATTGATGAAGCAGCTCTTTTAAATAGCGGCATTGTAAAGAAAAAAGGCGATAAAATCAAAATCTTGGCCAAAGGTGAAATTGATTTTCCCGTAACTTTAAAAATAGCCAGAATTAGTAAAGCCGCAAAAGACAAAATT
>AWGX01000226.1 GCA_000495415.1 Smithella sp. ME-1
CCTTCGGCCTTGTAACCCAGCCGCGGCAGATTCAGTGTTACTGTTTGAATGGCGGCCAGGCGCTGAAGCCATGGTTTGGCCAGTTCTTCATCGTTGAAAGCTGCGATAGGCGCATTTTTTTCTCTGTCAAAAACAAAACAGGTATTGCCTTTCTGACCGGCCACATCGCAGGCATAAAGAAGAAACTCCTGAGCGTCTTTCTCTTTCCAGATATTCTCTGTGATATGCAGAAGAGGACGCGGAAGAATAAACGGTTTACCTTTCGCATCACCCTTCTCAAATACTTCCATTATCGCGCGGGCAAAACGCTGTGCATCACGGGTGTAATCGCCATAATTTTTACCTGTCGGTTTTCCTTCTGCGCCAATGGCGGGAAGTTTCGCCCAGTAAGGGGGCATTTCATAATATACGTGAATATCGGTATAGAGAGCTTGACCGCCGCGCGTGGCAGAGAGCTGCGAAAATTCATATACCAGCATTTGCGCAAATTGTTTTATTTCCCTGTCCGTCATGGAAGTCAGATAAGGCGCGAAAGAGATATTAACCGCGTCCCAACCGATTGTACCGGCAAAATGCCCCTGCAAAACCGCGCTGAAGCGCACCATATGCGCCAGAAGAACTTCGGCGTATTTCGCCGGATTGGCGGAATTTATAGCGTGGGGAAGTTTCAATCCGTTTATTTTCAGGTATTCCAGCGATTGACAGCAGCTATACGGACGGTCAATGTAACCCAGCGCGTGAATGTGAATATCTCCGGTAACATGAGCCTCGCCGATTCCGGCTGCAAAAACATCATACAGTGAAAGCTCCCTTTTGATGCCTTCGGCAAATATCAAATTTGTGCCTTCGGGAGAATGTGGAATATTGGCGTCCTGTTTGTTCTGATGCAGAATCAGGCGACGAACATCGTAAAGAGGAAAACCCAGACGACCGTGCAGTCTGCGTTCTTTTTCCAGACCTCTCTCAATCAGCCTCACGTTGACCATTTCACGCACAAGAGCTGTCGTCGTCACGCCGATTCCGGCGGAAATAATCTGCTTTTCCACTTCCCGCGAAATTTCATCGGCCAGCGGATAATCAATATCGGCTTCACGCACCAGAGCGTCAATAATACGCTGCCGATTCCACGGAGCGACTTCCTCCGCAGATGTGCGCACAAAAAGAGTCAAATCTGTTGTTTCAGGATTATCAGCCATATCAAATGTTCGTTGGTATTGGTTTTTCGGAGCTTCCCAGCACCTTTTCCGCGGCGGTGGATAATTCTCCGTCATAATTGTGATTCAATGAAAATACTCTGAAATGCATAACACGGGCAGGAATAAAACGGTAAATATCCAGAAGCGGTTCCGGTGAAGTTTTCTGGGTGACCGGATTGAAAATATTTACTCTTTTTTCTCTTTCGGTTATGGGATTGAGCGGACGCGGGTCCTGCGTGGCCAGATCAACCTTAAATTTCAGACTTTGCAGCTTTTTCGGCAGATACTTTCTTATCTTTGCTTCATAATCTTCTGCCCGGGCAAATCCTATGCCACGCTGTATCTGATGAAGAGAAATTTCAGCAACAAAGGACATTTTCCATTTTACTTCCCTGTCATGAAGCTTCTTCCACTCGGCAGCCAGTGTTCTCTTTTTCTCATCTTTAGATTCCCGCCAGTTTTGCACGTGGTTGAACAAACTCCATTCGTCGCACTTCAGATAATCATCGAGATTTTCGAGAGGATTGCCCGGAATAATAAATTTCATCGTGTCGTGAAAAAATTCCTGCAGGTGTAAATCCAATCCGCGCGTTGTGCGATGGAAATAAACATTGGTATACAAATTCAGCCGGGCGTTTAAAAATCTTGCCAGCGCGGAAATGCCCGACTGATGAAGGGTCAATCCTTCCTTTGTAAAAAAGGTGTAGTAACGCAGACGGGGAATATCCACCATGTCCAGCGAAAAACCGGTCATGTAGGCGTCGCGCTGAACATAATCGAGATTATCCACGGTGTAGACGCCGGAAAAAAGCTGCCTGAGCATCTGGAGCCAGGGCGGTTGTTTGCTTTCTTCTCCTTCCTCGGGCATTATAATCAAAAAAGCAACCTTCTGAGCATCCATTACTTCACCGCGCGCGAAGGGGCCGGAAGGACTTCTTTTGATGCGGGCAATATCGATGCCGAGTTTCCTTACGATAATATTCTGTCCTACTGTTTCGTGTGTCAATCCCCAGTCACTTAAAAAATTATCATCAAAAAAATGACCGTAGGGACCGTGGCCGACATCGTGTAGTAAACCCGCGAGTCTCAGCAACTCTTCCACATAATTGCAGGAAGGAACATCTTTGCAGACAGATGACAAACTGGGATAAATGCTTTTAGCAAATTCTCCGGCCATGTGCATAGTCCCTAGAGAATGCTGGAAGCGCGAATGCTCCGCCGCCGGATATACCCAGCGCGCGCTTTGTAGTTGATAAATTCGCCTTAATCTTTGCAGCCAGGGAGAATCAATTATGGTTTGTTCCGTTATTTCATTGGCCGACTTATTTTCCGGTACGGTAAACAGAATATATTGATGAATGGGATCGGCAATCAGCGCCCTTCCGTTATAAATATTCTGATTGACAGAGTTGGTCTTTTTCATGCCAAATTGTGTATAATATGCCGCACAAAAAATCAATTTTAATCATTCATACCCTTTCGCTTCCTTTGGCTAACTTTGTTGGCTTCGTCGT
>AWGX01000227.1 GCA_000495415.1 Smithella sp. ME-1
AAATATTAATTGAAGAAGCTGTAAACAGTAAAAAAGATGCTGAATAGTCTTAAAACCAAGAAATCTAATATGGAGAGTTTCGTGCATGCCGAAAAAGCGAGTTCATGAAGTAGCCAAAGAGCTGGGCTTGGAAAATAAGGTGCTGATTGCTCATCTGGAAAAAATTGGCATTGCGGTTAAAACCGCTTCCTCTTCTTTGGAGGAGAGCGAAGTGGAAAGAATAAGAAAAGCATTGTCGGCTACTGAACATCGTGAAACTGTCGAAGAGAGAATAAAGTCTACGGTAATTAGGCGTCGTACCGTTCGCACTTTCGTTGAGCCGCCCGTTGAAGAAGTTCCGGAGAAGAAAGAAGAACTGCCGGAAAAAGCACTTTCAAAACCGGCGGAAAAGGTTGATAAGACCGTAAAAGAACTGCCTTCAGAAGTTCCTGCTCTCAAAAAAGAAAAAGTAATACCTGAGCAGCCCAAAGAAAAAAGACACAAAGTTGAAGAAGTAGAAAAACCTGTCGTTGCGCCTGTTGAGGAAGAAATTCCGCCTTCACAAAAAGTTCAGAAAGTAGAAACAAAAGAAGAACCGGTTATACCGCCTGCGGCGGATGAAACTGCAGCTGCAAAAATCAAACAATCGCCACCAGTTTCAGTAAAAACGCCTATTGTAAAACATAAAATTATAAGGCCGGAACCAGGTAAGGCTGTACATCAAAAGGCGCCTCTGAAGCCCGGCGAAAAAATAGTCATTCCTCCGCCGGAAAAACCGAAGAAGAAGGGTAAAGCTTCGGTAGAGATATTTATTGAAGAGGAAAAAGTAGTACCGCTCCGTAAGATTTTAGAGAAAAAAATAGAAAAGAGATTACAAAAGCATGATGAAGAAGATGAAGTAAGTTTTGTCAAATGGCGGGAAAGTAAAAAAGTTGTTCCTGCCAGAATGAAAAAGACAGAAATCACCGTTCCTAAAGCAATTAAAAGGCGTATTAAGGTTGGAGAAACAATTGCAGTTGGTGAATTAGCCAAGAGAATGGGGGTGAAGGTAAACGAAATAATCAACAAATTAATGTCCATGGGTGTTATGGCTACCATCAATCAGGCCATAGATTATGATACGGCCACCCTAGTTGCTTCTGAATTCAGTTTCCAGGTGGAGTCGGCGGAAGTGGAATTTAACGAATCCATGTTAAAGACTCCATCCACGCCGGAAAATCTCAAACCGCGTGCCCCCGTCGTTACTATTATGGGACATGTTGATCATGGAAAAACTTCACTTTTAGATGCGATAAGACAGTCAAATGTAATCGATGACGAGGCCGGCGGGATTACTCAGGCTATTGGCGCCTACCATGTTAACATCAACGGTAGAGATATAGTTTTTCTGGATACTCCTGGTCATGAAGCATTTACAGCAATGCGGGCGCGCGGGGCTCAGGTAACCGACATAGTCATTTTGGTTGTAGCTGCAGATGATGGAGTAATGGGACAAACAATTGAAGCCATTAATCATTCCAAAGTTGCCGGAGTACCGATTATTGTAGCGATAAATAAAATTGATAAACCCGGCGCTGATCCCGACAAAATCAAGCAGGCTCTTACGGAATATGGACTTTTATCAGAACAATGGGGCGGCGATACAATTTTCTGTGAGGTTTCCGCTAAAAAGAAAATTAATATTGAAGAATTGCTGGAGATGATTTTACTGCAAGCTGATGTGATGGAGTTAAAAGCTGATCCTGACCTTCCGGCTCGCGGCATTATTATTGAGGCTAAATTGGATCGTGGACGCGGTCCTGTAGCGACTGTTCTAATTCAGGA
>AWGX01000228.1 GCA_000495415.1 Smithella sp. ME-1
GGACCAACAAAGATAGCGCTTTGAGTTGGAAGTTGAATCAGATACCCAGCCATCTGACAAAGTTATACGCCGCAATCCCGCCCAAGTAGGAAACAAGAAGAGTCATAACAATGGAGGAATAAAACCATTTGTTGCTGTTCATTTCTTTTTTCAATACGGCGATTGTCGCGGCGCAGGGCATAAAGAGCATCATTATCACAAGAAATGACGCTGCTGATTCCGGACTCATGACCGCCGGCAGTATATTGGATAAGCCATCCCTGCCTACGGAATAAAGAACTCCCAGTGTGGCCACAACATTTTCCTTTGCTACCAGTCCGGTTAAAAGAGCGGTAATCATTTTCCAGTCCAGTCCAATCGGCACACCAAGCGGCTGAAGCAACCTGCCAAACGAGGCCAGAAAGCTATCTTCTACCGTTGCCTTCGGAAAATAAGATAAAAACCAGATAATCAGGGATACGCTCAGAATTACTGTTCCGGCTTTGCGGATGAATGATAATGTCCGCGACCAGATGACCATCATAATCGTTTTAAAATCCGGTGTGTGGTAGATGGGCAGCTCCATTATAAATGGTGCATCCTGTTTCCAGAGAGTATTGTTGATAAATATACCGGCGATGCCGAGCACAGCGATGTTCAGTGCCACTATGCTCCATGATACAAAAGCGGCATATGAGCCAAAGATGGCCGCAGAGACCAGTGTAAGAACCGCCAGCCGGGCCGTGCAGGGGACAAACGGAATTAAAAGCAGTGTAATCATTCTGGCCTTTTTCGTCTCGATTATTCTTGCCCCAAGAACGGCTGGCACATTACAGCCGAATCCCAGAAACATGGGAATAAAGCTTTTTCCGTGCAAACCGATAAGATGCATGATTCTATCCATTACAAACGCCGCGCGTGCCATATATCCAATATCTTCTAAAATTGCCATGACGGTGAAAAATATCAGTAGAATCGGCAAAAAAGTAAGCACGGAACCAACTCCGCCGATGACGCCGTTGAGCAACAAGCCTGTGAGCCAGTCAGGCAAGTTAATCATGAAAGGTTCACAGAATTTAATGAAATGCTGAATCTGGTCGCTCAGCAATCCCTGCAGGGGAGCGCCCACTGAGTAGGTGAGAAAAAAAACCAAAGCCATTACACCTAGCAGAACAGGAATGCCGAATATAGGGCGGGTGAGAATATGGTCAATTCTGTCGGTAAGTACTACTTGTCCCATTTTAAAACGGGAGACTACCGCTCTGGAAATTTTTTCAATCCAGTCATAACGGCCGTTGACGACGGCATGAAGTGCGTCTTCGTGTTTGATTAGAAGGCCATCTATTTCGTCCCGTGCTGATTTTTGCGCCTTGTCTTCAACCATTTTGAAAACCTCAGGGTCGCCTTCCATCAATTTAACAGCTACCCATTCGGGTGTATAAGGCTCCTGAATATAAGGCCGGACAAGTTTAAGTATGTCATGGTATATTTGCAGATGATCGGAAGAAACATCCGGCAATTGCGGTTTAAATTTATTTTCGCAGGAAGCCATTGAAGATATCTGCGTTACAAGCTCTTTAATACCGCTGTTACGTTTGGCTACCATGGGAATGACCGGTATCCCCAGCGAATCCTGCAGAATATTAGTGTCAATTTGGATGCCTCGATTGGAGGCCACATCCAGCATATTGACGGCAACCACCACCGGCCGGTTAAGCAGGAGCACCTCAGCTAAAAGATAAAGGCCTCTCTCGAGCGCCACAGCGTTTAATACAAGCACTACCAGATCGGGTTCTTCTTTGATAATATATTCACGGGCGACTTTTTCTTCCTCGGAAAAGGCTGTCAGACTGTATGTTCCAGGCAGATCAACTATTCTGATCAGAATATTATCCGCGCGATGAACGCCTTCTTTTTTCTCCACGGTTTTCCCGGGCCAGTTGCCTACATGCTGAGACAAGCCGGTAAGAATATTAAATATCGTTGATTTACCAACATTGGGCTGACCGGCAAGGGCTACACAGATTTCCTTTTCTATAGGAGGCAGACAAACCTGATCATCGGGAGTAATTTTACTGACCATTATTTTTGAGGCCTCACCGTGTCCCAGAGCTATTCTCGTATCTGCTACCTGAATTATGATAAGGCCGCCACTGATCTGTGCGATACGGAATCTGGCATTAGTTACTATGCCCATTCCGGCAAGGCGGCTGGTTATAGCAGAGCCTCCTTCAATA
>AWGX01000229.1 GCA_000495415.1 Smithella sp. ME-1
GCCTGCCGGTGAATATCTTATGTGAATAGGGTTGATGTATTTCATTATAGTGTACATCTGGGTACCAACGGCCCAGAGAGCGGGGCCAATGAAGGCATCGCATACTCCTGTCCTGATGGAAGCCGCTACCTCGGGCACACGAATCGGCAAAGGACTTGCGCCCAGAGCTTTTAAAGACCTCTCTTCCAGAGGACCGTACCATGTTAAGAAACGGCTCTTCTTAAAATCATCGGGTGTTCTGATTTCCATTTTCGTGGAATAGAGCTGGTCGAAATCCTGTTCTGCCAATAGAACAAGGTGGTATCCATGTTTCTCAAACCACTGGCTGATGCGAGGTCTTAGCTTAGAGTAAATATATTCTACTTCATCATAATTATTAAATAAAAACGGTAGTTCCATTATTGCCATCTCCGGACAAGCTATAACCAGGCCATGTCCGGTAAAACCACCTCCCTGCAATTGCCCATTGCGCATCTTGGCCAGGATATCCTGATCATCGCCCATCGTGCCGCCGTAATACCAATCCAAAGTTATCAAGCCGCCTGTCACCTTATATATTCCAGGATTAATTACATCTTTAATATGGGCAGCCCAGCCGACACCTTCGGGGGCAAGTGTAGCCATCTTGACCATATAAGTGTAATCGCCGTTTGGTTTATTTTTCTTTATGTGTTGTACACCGGGGAGGTTTGCGTACTGCGACTTTTCTTGAGGTGAAATCAAGAGTGCGTATTCCATAAAAATATCAGAATATTTTTCTCTTTCCTGAGGAGTAAACTCTCCTGCATATCCGGCTAAATATTTCGCATATTTTTCCTTTTCTAGCGGTGAGAGCCCGCTTGCGGCTTCCATAAACGCCTTCTCATATTTTTCTTTTTCCTGCGCCGTAAGTTTGCTCGCGGGCCCCATGAAACCTGCATATTTTGCTTTTTCTAACGGCGTAGGATTACTTACGGATCCTATTAAATACCTCGAGTATTTTAACTTTTCCTGAATTGTTAGAGCAGAAGCAGAAGCTGATCCGATAAAAAATAAAACTAAACCCAAACAAAGAAGTCTGACAAGTTTTCTACATTCCATAAAACCTCCTTTTAGAAACATTTTGAATATAAAACGAGATTTTTAACTTAAAACTAATCATAGATTCTATAAAAGCCTTCGCATACTTTGCCTTTTCCCAAATAGTAAGCACAAAAGCAGAAGTCGGCCTAACAGGTTTTACTACATTTCGTAAAACCTCTTTTCAAAAAGATTTTGAATATAAAATGAGATTATTAATGTAATGCCGCTTGTGGATTCTATAAAAGCTTTCGCGTACTTTTCTCTTTCATGCGGTGTAAGTTCAATCTTGGAGCCCATTAAAAATCTGGTATATTTTATCTTCTCTCTAAATGTCAGAGCAAAAGCTGAACTCATGAAGAACTCTGCTAATCCGAAAAAGATAAACCAAAAAATTCTATTTAACTTCATAAAACCTCCTTTTGAGACAATTAAAACAAAAAATAAGATTGAATAAATCCATTGTCAGATACGAAAATCAAAAAGTTAAAATCAAAAAACTATAATTCTAAACCGTTTGATTTATTGGACTTTTCCAATTAAAAACTCTTAACATAACGCTATTCAACTTAATCCTTGTTAATAAAAAAAGGATATGGTAGTTTTATAAGGGTTATGTGGTAGAACAATTTAGTTTAAAGATTAGTCCAATAATAGATATACATTATCCAGATGTCAAGTTTTTTTTGTTTTATGGGATAGATACTTTTAGAAGCAAAATCAAAACTGACAGAAAATTGATAAGGAGAAATTATGGAGGACGTACAAGTCCACGAGAGAGTGGTCAATATATTAATCAAGCAGATTTTCAACAGACAGTTTAAACCGGGAGATAAGTTACCATCTGAACGGCAACTGGCCAAAGACATGGGTGTGGATAGAGTATCACTTAGAATCGGATTAAAACATTTGGAGATGATGAATGTTCTTTCAATTCGCCAGGGCGACGGTATTTATGTACGGGATTTTCTGAAAGGAGCAAGCATTGATTTTTTGAGGATTCTTTTCCTGCAATTAGAAAATACTGATGAAAAATTGCTGATTGATCCATACATAATTGACGAATTATGGGAATTCTGGATAGCCTTCTATCCGGAAATACTTAAAATGTCGGCAAAACGTTATACTCCACGTGATTTCAAAACAGCGATGGAAATTCTAGATGAACAACTTGCCAACCTGCATGACAAAACTCATCTGATAGAACTTGAACTCAAATCTCAGGAATTAGTCGCGGATATCGCCCATAATATTATTGTTATATTGTTATCTAATACATGCCGCCCATTGCGAAAAAAAATGACAGAAATCGTTCTTTGTTCAATGAAAGATGAAGATATAAAAAATCATATAAATATGGTGCAACAAATGATGCGGACATTCATGACGTCAACTACAGAAGGCAGCAATACTATCATTGAACAATATCGCAATGTTCTCAGAAGTTATCATCATACTTTACGCAAAACGCTTTTTAAAGAGGCTGAAAACTCTGCGAAAAACCAGATATAGTTTTCTGAAAGGACGATAGTCTCGATGCATATGCAGTAGATAGGGAATTGTTATGCCACAAATTTAAGCATGATAAAAATGAACGAAGAAAAAGGCCAGGCAGTTATGTTTAATAAGTTGGATCATATCGAGTCTTTGATTGTTGATAGTGAAGCAAGAATCAAAATTAATAAAGATTTAATAAAGCAATATAAGAAATCACTTAAAAGAAAAAATAATATATTAAATTACTTTAAAGACAACAAACTTTCTGAATCCAATATTAATTTAATTGAGGAATTTATCAAACAGGACAAGGAAGCAATAAAATTCTACTTAAAATCTTTGAAAGATAAAGAAGCCGGACTTAAAAAATTAAAAATTGAAAAGTTTGCCGCAATGGGAAAAAAATTCAAAGTTATGAAAGGCGGCTCAAGCTAATAATATACAATCAGGGCATAGACAGGCCGGTCAAAAGCAAGAATCCTGTCTTCAAACTCAAACGGGCACAGTTGCGTTTTTCACTGAAAAAATCACAGGAAAAGAAAAAGGGCTTTCAATATTTAATTGAGAACCCTTTTTTAAATGGTGGGCCGTGGGGGATTTGAACCCCCGGCCAATGGATTAAAAGTCCACTGCTCTACCGCTGAGCTAACAGCCCTTTTGATTTAAATTTTTAAGGCCAGACCTATTAACAACAAGTTTATCAAGTGTCAAGCGGAAACTACAGATTACCTTTTTTAATTCCGTTTACTTATTTAAGAAAGGATCTTCCATAATTATAGTTTCTTCGCGCCCCGGTCCCACGGACACTAAAATTATTTTAGCCTCCGCAAGTTCTTCCAGTCTCTTCAAGAACTTTCTGGCATTGGCTGGAAGTTCGCTCATTTCCCGTGCATAAAGAATATCTTCCTTCCAGCCTTCGAGCTCCTCATAAACCGGCTGACATTCTGAAAGTGCTTTTATACTTGCCGGAGCGGAGTGAGTAAAATTGCCGTTTGCCGATTTATAACTGACGCAGATTTTAACTTTCTCCAAACCGGTTAAAACATCAAGTTTGGTAATCGCCAGCGTGTTGATACCGGACACTCGGACAGCTTGTCGCACCAACACCATGTCCAGCCAGCCGCAGCGGCGTTTTCTGCCAGTTGTAGCACCGAATTCCTGTCCGACCTGCTGCATGTGATCTCCAATCTTATCTTTTAATTCCGTGGGAAAAGGACCTTCACCGACACGGGTTGTATAGGCTTTACATATTCCAACCACTTTGTTGATTGTGTTAGGGCCGATTCCGCTGCCGCAGGAAGCGTTGGCTGAAACAGTATTGGATGAAGTAACGTAAGGATATGTGCCATGATCTATGTCGAGATGAGAGCCCTGCGCTCCTTCAAAAAGAACTTTTTTGCCCTGTTTAATTTCACGATCCAGAAGAAGAGAGGTGTCCGTTACGTAAGATTTAATCTTTTGCGCATAACCGAGGTACTGCTCGGCTATTTCTTTTTCATCCAAAGGTTTGTCTTTGAAAAAATTGGACAGAAGGAAGTTCTTTTCTTCCAGGCTGTGCCGAAGCTTTTCCCGGAACAAATCTTCTTCGTAGAGGTCGCCCACGCGGATTCCTGTTCGCGCAACCTTGTCTTCATAAGCCGGGCCGATGCCCCGGCCTGTCGTGCCGATTTTTTTGCCGAAATTTCTGGCTTCTCTGGCCTGATCGATGCTCCGATGGTAGGGCATAATCAAATGAGCTTTTTCACTTATGAAGAGTTTAGTGTTTGGCGGTAAAAGATTGCCCTCACGTAATTCTTCCAGCTCCTGAAGAAAGACAGCAGGGTCGAAAACGACACCGTTACCGATAATACAAATCTTATTGTCATGCAGAATTCCCGACGGAATCAAGTGCAAAATTGTTTTTTTAC
>AWGX01000230.1 GCA_000495415.1 Smithella sp. ME-1
GATTGACCTGGCGAAATGTATCTGCTACAACACTCTCGAATCAAATTTACGGAATTAAAGTATGAAAGCTATTTTCATTTCCGATGCTCATTTACGGAAGTTCAGCGATGAAAGATATAAAAAACTGCTGAATTTCCTTGATGATGTTAAAAAAGGAAATATTCCTGCCCAAGGCAATCATAATGTTAAGGGCACAAATCCGGGGAATATTGACGGTCTTTATATTGCCGGTGATTTATT
>AWGX01000231.1 GCA_000495415.1 Smithella sp. ME-1
GCTTATATGGTAAATCGAACTAAAAAGTTACTTTTTCTTATCGGCAAACCGGGACGGGCAAGATTTTTTGCTCTGCTGGTTCTCATGATCATTAATTCATTGTTCGAAATGGCGGGCATCGGTTCTATAACGATATTCATAATGCTCATATCCAGTCCGGATACCATTATGGTAAATAGATGGGCTGGTCCCATGATAGCAACGCTTAACA
>AWGX01000232.1 GCA_000495415.1 Smithella sp. ME-1
CATCTTTGATTTAGAAGTGGTATGATATAAATATTACTTAATTTCTTGCAGGCTGGAACGCGCAATACGTGCCTGGCTGGTATTCGGATAATTTTTGATTACCTGCTGTAAAAGCAATTTAGCACTGGTTTTGTCTCCCAACTTTAAGAAAGACATCCCTTGTTTGAGTAAAGCGTAAGGAACTTTATTGCCGTTCGGGTAATTTTTTGTTACCTTTTCATATTCCAGAATAGCGGCTTCGTACTTTTGTTCAAAAAAATAACATTCACCAACCCAAAACTGAGCATTGTCAGAATATTCGCTGTCTGGATAAGCAGATAAATAATTCTGAAATTCAGTTCTGGCTTTATCGTAATTGCCTTCCCTGAAAATTTGATAAGCGGCTGAATATGCTTTTTCCTTGTCCTGCTTTTTTGCCGTATCTTTGGTGGTAGAGCCGGCTGTTGATTTGCTGCTCTTATCGGCAGCATCGCTTAAGTTATTTTTGTTGCCGATTTCCAGAAAGTTTTCAATAAAATTGATTTTCAACATAATGTTATCAAAACGTTGATCTTCCTTTTTGGTATTGGAAGTAAAATCCTTTTTAAGTGTTTCCACTTGACCGCGCAATTGCTGAATATTATCCCGCAAATCGGTGATGTCTGCTGCCGCGCTGGCTTGTCCGGTGCGCATGGTCTCCAGAGCAGCAACATTCTTTTTTAAGGTAGTCAGATCGGTATCAACTACAGCCATTTTTGCATCCATTTTTTCGTCCATTTTCTGGTTTAATTCCGAACGGAGCGCCCTCAAGTCTTGCGTAGTAGCGCACCCCGCGATAAATAGCGACAGAATAGCTATAAAGAGATAGATATGATTTTTCAATTTTTCACCTCTTTCAATTATTTATTATGGATTAACAACGAAATGGGCTCGCCTATTTTTGGTCCAGGCTTCTTCGTTGTTGTTAGGATCCAAAGGACGTTCCTCACCATAACTAACTGTTTTTACGATTGATTCGTTAATGCCTAAATTAACGAGAAATTTCTTTGTTTCCTGAGCGCGTCTTTCGCCCAACGCCATGTTGTATTCGGCAGTTCCTCTTTCATCGCAGTGCCCTTCGATAATGATGGAAGAAACCCTGTTGCGCATGAAATAGTACGCGTTGGTTTTGAGAATTTCTCTCGCATCCGGCCGAATGCTGGAGCTGTCAAAATCAAAATTAATATTCCTGACCGGCGAAGGGACTGCCGCCGCTTTTTCCAAATCTACCCATTTTTCTGCGTCGGCTTCTTTATCCACGGCATCAGCAGCATCCTTGGCCCGATCTCGTTGTGCTGTGTCTAGCGGCTGTTCCGAAACGATATCCTGTCCGGGCGTCACGTCACTGGTTACCAAGGATTTTTTCTTCGCGCATCCGGTAACGATAACAAGGCTAAGCATCAAAAACGTCAAAAGCAACGTCAACCATACTCTTTTTTTCATTGTTCATCCTCCTATATATGAACCGTTTAGCGGTTTAAAAATCTTTGCGCAAGTCGACTTGTTTAAAATCGCGTTGAAGTATATCAGAAAACAAATCGTTTTTTAAGTAAAACCGTATTTTTTGTAAAATTCATCATTGTTTCCGTACCTTATCAAGCGTTCCTTCACGGACAGCCGTTTTTCGGATGTGGGAAATTATCTGAGCCTGGGCGACCAGGACGGCATAGCCAGCTTGTTGTTTTGTTCATAAAGCACCCTCGGCTGGGAGCCGTCGGCGTTCATAATCATTATCCTGCTTTTTGCGCCCCTGCTGGAAACGTAAACGATTTGTCTGCCGGACGGCGACCACGACGGCGATTCGTTATCGGCTGCGTCGAATGTCAACTGTTGCGGATAGTTGCCTTGTTCGTCAATCGAAAAAATTTGATATTGCCTGTTGATCTGTCCTTCGTAAGCAATGCGGTCTCCCCTGGGCGACCACGACGGCGACGTATTGTAGTTTCCTTCATAGGTGATTCGCCGTACGTTGCTGCCATCACGATCCATCGCATAAATCTGCGGCGAACCGGAACGATTGGACACAAAAACAATTTTTTTGCCGTCGGGCGAGAAAGATGGCGACACATCGATGGAATAATTATTCGTCAGCCTTTTGGGTTGCAAGGACGAGATGTCCAGCGCGTAGATTTCTTCATTGCCGTCTTTGCTCAGGGTCAAAAGCAGCGTTTTGCCGTCCGGGGAGAATCCCCCGCAAAGATTAAGCCCGTCGAAGGATGCCACCCTTTTTTCCTCGCCGGTTTTCAGATTGCGAATGTACACTTCGGGCCTGCCCCGCTTGAAGGATGTAAACGCAAGAAGCGAGCCATCCGGCGACCAGCGCGGCGAGAGCAAAATCGACCGATGATTGGTCAGAGGAATTGTGTCTTCGCCGTCGTAACTGACAAGGCGGATATCCGATTTCAGACCGTTTTTGGACACAAAAGCGATGCGCGTTTCGAAGTCTCCCCTGTCGTTTATTAAAGCAATCATCATATCCGAGGCGATGGCCTGTGACATGCGTTTCAGGTCGTTGGCCCTCGCGCGGTATTTTTTAATCAGGACGGGTGTCGCGCGGACGACGTCAAACAAGTGGACATCGGCCATGATTTCCGTATGGTTTTGAACCACGTTGCCTTTAAGCAGATAATCGGCGCCGATGACCCTCCAGTTGGAGAAATTGATTTTTTCAAACACAATGGGCGTGGCGGAAAGCGCGTCCTCCAGAAAACTTTTCCTGTCAAGAAGGTTGAATATGCCCGTCAGCGAAAGATATTTTTTGACGTTTTCGGAAACGGCCGTTCCGCCATCGGTTTGTGTCGCCGCGCCTGTTGAGCGGTAGCTGAAATCGCAGACGACCACAGGGATGGGGCGGAAAGAGGGGGATGAGATGTCAACATATATTTTCGCGCCGCTCATGCCGCCGAGCATTAAAAAGGCGAAACAGACTGACCATATAAAAGCAGTTTTCTTCATGAACTTAACACAAATGTTTTTTGTAATTCATACCGATATTTTCCTTTTCTTTCAAGCGAAACCGGAATGTCATGGCAGTTCCGTTGAATGAAAACGGATGCCGATAGCAATGTTACTATCCCGGACCCAATAGGGAAGAGGGGGGAACGGAGCGGCTTTTTTCACAGCTTTCAGAGCGGATTCATCGAAGTAGCGGTTGCCGGAACGCTTTTCAAATGCCGCGTGTTCCAGCGCGCCGCTGCGTGAAATTCTAACGTCAATCACCGTAGTGATCTTCGTATCCGGCATCAGCGACTGCGGTACAGTCCAATTTTTTTTAACTTTTGACCAGACAGACCCGATATATTCCGTGGTTTGTGCGTTGATTTCCGATTCCGATATGTTTGTCTGGCTTGCGGCAGAGGAGGCAGTTGATGTTTGGGGTTTATCACGATGATTCTGTCTGATTGCTCCGATGGCTTTTTCAATATTCAGTTTATTCGATTCCTGATTTTTTTGTGGAGTAAAAACGCTGCTGGTAATTTTTCGTTTTATTATAATCGGACTTGTTGCTTCGTTAGTTTTCAGGATGTCTTTCAGTAAAGAAGAATTATTACCGGGCAGTATTACTTCGGAACCTACAAGTTGTACGGAATATGCCGGTCCAAAAGTTAAATGCCGTGATGTAGTAGGTACGGAAACAAAAACAACAATAATCACAAAAATGTGTACCGCCAGCGAAAGGAAAATCATTTTATGGAATTTGCTGTTGATGCCGCGGTAACCGTTGTGAAACGTCCGGGATATCATTTTGTTTCCTCTGGTGGCTCAGTGATCATGCCGAGTTTATCAACGCCGGCCTTACGTACTTCCGACATGACTTCAACAACAAATCCATAAGGGACGTTTTTATCAGCACGCAGGTAGACTTCGCGGTCGATTCTGTTGGAAAAAATTGCTTCGAGCTTGGGATTTAATTCTCCCAGTGATAATTTAGTCTTGTTTAAAAATATTTCCCTGGCGTCGGTTATCGTCAGTACCAGTTTTTCTTCGGTAACATCAACGCTTTTTGATTTGACCCGCGGCAGGTTGACATCAATCCCCATGGAAAGCATGGGAGCCGTAACCATGAAAATAATCAGCAGTACCAGCATAACGTCAACTAACGGAGTGACGTTAATTTCGGCCAATGGTTTATCCTGGTTGTTTCTTTTATGTAAACGGCGCATATCAAATAAGCTCGAGTTTTTTATTTATGGACAATATAACGCTCGACAATATTTAAAAATTCAGCAGTAAAGTTATCCATTTCCTGAACGATATTTTTAGATTGATTTAAAAAGTAATTGTAAAAAATAACGGCAGGTATGGCGGCGGCCAATCCGGCGGCAGTAGCAATAAGCGCTTCCGAAATACCGGGTGCGACAACGGCTAGAGTGGCCGATCCGCGGGCACCGATTCCTTTAAACGTGTCCATGATTCCCCACACGGTGCCGAATAAGCCGATGAAAGGACTGGCCGAACCGGTCGTTGCTAAAAAGCCCAACGCGCTTTCCAGTTTAGTCATTTCCGTATTGCAGGCTTTGTTCATGGATCGTTCGATATTATCCAGAGAGGAAAGGCTGATTTCTTCACTTCCCTGACCTGTTTCACGCAAGGGTTTTTTTATTTTTGTCAGTTCCGCGTAACCGGCAAGAAACGCTTCGGCAGTAGTGGAAAAAGAATATTTTTTAGCTGCCGGCAACACGTCGGACAACTTGCTGCTTTTTAAATATTCAGTGTTAAAATCTTCATTTTCCTTTTTAATTTTTCGATAATTCATGTATTTTAGAAAAATAATTGCCCACGAAATTACAGAAAAAATAAAGAGGAGCAGCAAAACAAATTTCACCACAAAACCGGCGTTAAGGATCATGCTGAAAAGACTGCCGTTAAAGCTGCTTCCCAAGTCTAAAGAGCTGATGTCTTTCACTTTTTTGTCTCCAAAATAATATTCAAATTTGAGCTGTAAACTAAAGTAAAAAAATAGGCTTGTCAACACATCTTTTTAAAAATCCTTAATTGGTATTGACAAGTATTTACGACTATGTATAGTCGTAAATACTTGTTAATGCTATTGGTATCTTTGTCGTATATTTAAGGCCACACGATAATTTTTAGAAGGGGGAAACTTCAGTATGAACAAAGGGAGAGTTTCAACTCAAATTTTGTTGTATGTTCTGATGATGCTTCTGCTTATCAGCGGTTGCAGCACGTCAACAGGCGATGATTTTAATGTAGCCTCGTCAGCCCCGAATACTTACAGCATTTCCGGTGTAGTAAGTGGGACTACTGGTGTAACAATCAATCTAACAGGCACGTCAACCACTTCTGTAACGACCGATGCAACCGGTGCTTTCACCATAACCGGTCTTGCCAGCGGGAAATATACAATAACACCTGTGAAAACAGGTTTTCATTTCACACCATCCAGTGCGGCTGTGACTGTCAGCGGCGGAACTGTTACTGTTCCGGATTTTACTGCAACATCAAATAGTGATCCACGATACACCATTTCCGGTACCGTCAGCGGAGCAGTAAAGTATCCGGTACTGGTAACGCTAAGCGGTGCCGGTTCGGCTACTACCTGGACGGACTCAAACGGAAATTATACATTTTCAAACATTGTTAATGGCAGTTATACCGTAACACCATCAATGGATGGTTATACGTTCGCTCCAGCCAGCGCACCGGCAAACGTCAGTGGAGCCAATGTAACCGTTTCAGGTTTTACAGCGACAGCAGTTGTTGTTTCATATGCGCAGGACGACTTTACGGGAATATGGAATGTAAATATTCTGAGGAAGGGTGCTGCCAGAAATGAATGGGAACGCCTCAGAATTTCAGTCGATAGCGGCGGGGTCGCAAGCTGTATTTATTATGGTAGCAGTACGAAAGTATTGGTAAATCAGGGAGGAACATTATCCGCTGCTTTGGATGATTCCTCTGACAGTTTTTACCTCAATACCGGTGCAATAATGCCGGATGGTGCAGTAATTGTGACAATTGATGATGAAAGCATATCCGGAACATATAACTCAGTTACACGTCAAGTTACTTCCTGCACGCGTGGTTATGGCGGTACCACAGCGGCGGCTCATCTCCAGAATGCCCCGGTTACATATAATAACCCGACAGGTGAGACAACCTGTCCGAATCCATTTCAATTGACATTTACTATGGCGGGCGGCGTAGTAACTCCAACTGGCAACACTGCTTCGGATTTAGGAATTAGTCATATGACGATGACGTCCAGTAAAAATTTAATTGCCTTGGGCCAAGGGCGATACCGCAGCAGGCAACACAAAACCGGTCAAGGTGCAAACGGGATATACAATTCAAGTGCCGACCTTTGTTACCGAAGGTGAAAAAATCCGGATTGACACAAGAACGGGTGAGTACCTGACCAGAGTCAAAGGTTAATACAGCTTTCTAAAATGCCTATATGCGAAGTTTATCCGGCGCATGCCGGATGCGCTTTCACTCCTCATGCTACGCGCGCCTTGTGTCTGAAATATTTTGAAAAATCTTAATAAATATGAACGATTTTCATCAAGACGATCATTTTTCTTTGGCACGTAAACTGCAATCTTTACAATTGCGCGCAAAACTACTTCAAAGCATTCGTAATTTTTTTATCCAGAATAATTTTCTAGAAATTGAAACACCCATCAGAATACCTTCGCCCGCACCGGAAGAGCATATTGAAGCCATTTTATCGGATAATTGGTTTTTGCAGACATCGCCGGAGCTCTGCATGAAAAGGCTTTTATCTGCGGGCTTCCCGCGAATATTTCAAATCAGCAAATGCTTTCGCTCTGCCGAAAGAGGCGATAAGCATCTACCGGAATTTACGATGCTGGAGTGGTATGTGGCCGGGTTCGATTATCACCAACTAATGGATCAGTGTGAAACCATGCTCATCACTGCATTTAAAGACATGGGATATGATAAAAATATTGTCTGGCAAAACAAAAATATTTTTCTGGCGCCGCCCTGGGAGAGAATCAGCGTTGCGGATGCTTTTTCCAGATACGCACCAATCGGCCTGCAAGAAGCACTGAATCAGAATAAGTTTGATGAAATTATGGTTGAATACATTGAACCTGGTTTGAGTGTCGATCGTCCAACTTTTATTTACGATTATCCGGCAAGACTGGCGGCTTTGGCTAAAATTAAAGAAAGTAATCCGACTGTGGCAGAACGTTTTGAGCTATACATCGACAGACTGGAATTAGCCAACGGCTTTTCAGAATTGACGAACGCAAACGAACAAAGACAGCGTTTTGAAGAAGCTCTGAAGGCGCGTGCGGCCAAAAGCTGGGCACATTACAAAATGCCGGAAAAATTTCTCAAAGCAATGCAAACCATGCCCCCAAGTGCCGGCATTGCCCTGGGCATAGACCGTTTAGTAATGCTTCTGGCTGATACCGATAAAATTGATGATGTTGTCGCTTTTACACCGGAATCGCTTTGATTAATTGATTACGCAATAGAAAAAATTGAAGCGTTTTGAAAGTGTTTGTGTCATTTCGACCGAAGGGAGAAA
>AWGX01000233.1 GCA_000495415.1 Smithella sp. ME-1
CCAGCCGTATTCCATGGATGAAGTGAATTTCGGCAGTTTTCCCGAATCAACCAGAATTCTAGCCTGCAGTAAAAGCCGGATTTCCCGCACGAGCATGGTCAGAATCATCAGATGGTGTGTTCCCTGATCCAGAAGGTTTTTCAGAGCATCCAGCGCTGCCAGTTGATTTTTTTCGCTAAGAGCGGTTGTTAAAGCGAAAATTTCTTCTTCTTTTGTTCTGCCGACGGCTTCTTCAACATCGTCTTTATCGATGAGCGTTTTGTCTCCGACGTAAGAAATAAGCTTTTCCAGTTCCGACATGGAACGTCTCAAATCGAAGCCGGTCTTCCGGCCCAGGGCAATCCAGGCGGCAGGCGATAACTTTTTGCCGTTACTCTCCAGTAGCCGCTGTGCCTGTCTCTGCAACGTTTCTTTTCTGGCGGTTTCACTTTTGACTTCACCGAAGTAATGAACAACACCTGCTTCGGCAATAATTTTGTAGAGTTTTTTTCGTTTATCCACATCTTCAGCCGTAAGAATCAGACAGTTTCCCGGGGGCAATCCATCTTC
>AWGX01000234.1 GCA_000495415.1 Smithella sp. ME-1
GAGTGAGAAGATTAGAAGGTTGGACGGTTGGAAAATTGGTCTTGCAAAGTATTTCACTTAGTGATATAGAGAATAAAAACATGTTTTACAAAACCAAATTTTTTTCTAAATGGGCACGCAAGATTGGTTTGAATGACTTACTGCTTAGAAATGCAGTGCTTGAAATTCAAAATGGTTTACTTGATGCAAATCTTGGAGGAGGTATAGTCAAAAAGCGTGTTTCTTTGCCGGGTAGAGGTAAACGAGGGAGTACCAGGACATTATTGGCGACAAATTTCCATAACCGATGGATTTTTGTATATGGTTTTGAAAAAAACGAAATGGAAAATATTTCAGAAAAAGAATTGACAACGTTGAAAATGCTGGCAAATGACCTGCTGGCTATGTCTGCGGCACAAATTAAAGTTGCCATTTATAAAGGTTTTTTAGTGGAGGTTAAAGATGAAAAAAGAAAAGTATAAAAGTCGACTTTTAAAAGCTGTTCATGAAACAGCAAAAGATATGAATAAGCTTGGTTTTATAGATAAACGTAAAATGCATGAGTACGATTTTCTATGTGTAGAACCGGTTGTTGATTATTCGGCAAAGCAGATTCGTTCATTACGGGAACGTTATTGTCTTAGC
>AWGX01000235.1 GCA_000495415.1 Smithella sp. ME-1
GGATCATTAAACCACCGCGTAAGACTGCGTCACTATCTTGTTCCTGAAGGCATCATGCCGAACGGTAAAATTATCTATATGGCAACTCCGCTTATCAACAAACCGGAACTTTTCGATCTTGCGTCGGGGAAATCCGTAGTGGAAGCCCTGCTGAAAAAAGGATACAGCATTTACATGGTCGACCACGGCAATCCCGGGTGGGAAGAAACCGAACTGGGACTGGATTTTTACGGAAAAACAATTCCCGATTTATATCTTGATATAATCAAAAACAGGCATCCTCAGGATGAAATATACATAATGGCCTATTGCATGGGCGGTACTCTTATTCTTCCATATCTGGCCAGACGGGCGGAAGAACGTTTAGCCGCCGGACTTCCCATGGACATAAAAAAAATAGCCCTAATGGCTTCACCGG
>AWGX01000236.1 GCA_000495415.1 Smithella sp. ME-1
AATCTAAGCGATTATACGGAGAAATCGGAAAAGGCTGCAATCCTGAAAGCGCTCAACCAGAATCGGTGGAACAAGGGCAAGACGGCCGATATATTAAATATTTCCCGAAAGACTCTTCATCGAAAGATGCAACGCTTCGGTCTTCTCTAACACGGAAACTCATAATGTGTGTCAACTGTTTCACCGGATTGCAAACAACGGCATAAAAATAAGTTCACACTGACTGATTTTCCAGAATACAAACTTCTTTAAAATGCTCTCATGATATGGTCTTTATGACTGGTACAGTGAAGCAACTGATTATTTTTTGCGAGAAAATAGTTTTATGAAATTGGAAAAGATTCTTGACTTGTTCGATATGCCATTGACCGCATTGGCTGCTAAAGCTGATAAGATAAGAAGAGAAAAAACAGACAATAAACTGGATATCTGTACTATTTGTAATGCCAAATCAGGTTTATGCAGCGAGGATTGTAAATTCTGCACGCAGTCGGTTCATTATGAGACGGGAACACCTGTATACCCCATGATGAACATTGATGAGATAATGGAAAACGCTCACAAGGCCAAAGAGAACGGTAGCAAAAGGGTTGGCATCGTTACGAGCGGTCACAGTCTTAACTCTGAAGAGGTTGATTTCATAGCAAATGTAGTTAAAGAAATCAAAGATAAGCTCGACATAGAAGTATGTGCGTCTCTGGGATGCCTGGATTACGATCAAATGGTCCTTCTCAAAAAATCGGGCTTAAGCCGCTATCATCATAATATTGAGACATCAAGGGAGCATTTCCCGAAAATAGTTTCTACACATACATTTAATGACCGCATCACTACTGTACGTAATGCCGTTAAGGCGGGACTCTTTACGTGTTGCGGGGGTATTATCGGAATGGGTGAATCGCGCAAGGACAGGGCAAATATGGCGCTTACCTTGAAGGAACTGAAGGTGGATTCGGTTCCTATTAATATTCTTATGCCCCTTACCGGAACTCCGCTTGCCGGAATTATACCTATTACAGTGTCCGAGGTGTTAAAAACAATTGCTGTATTTCGGATTGTAATGCCTGATAAAACAATCAAAATCGCTGCCGGCCGGGAAAGTTTTTTAAAAGACTTTCAAGGAATGGCGTTTATGTCCGGCGCAAATGGAATGCTCATAGGCGGATACCTTACCCAGCGTGGCCGGTCTGTTGAAGAAGACAAGAATATGATCGATGAGATACATCACATATGGAATTTATAAAAGCTTATTTGGCAAAAAGAAAAAATGAAAACACCCTGCGGTCACTTTTGGCGCTTGATGCCAGAGGTCCGGGCGTGATTGTCCGGCAGGGACGGAAATATGTTGACTTCTCTTCCAATGATTATCTGGGACTCTCCAGACATCCAAAACTCATTGATGCTTCCAGGAAGGCTCTGGAGATTTATGGGGTTGGTACCGGCGCTTCAAGACTTTTAAGCGGCGATTTGAAGTTACATCATATACTGGAAGAAGAAACAGCATTGTTTAAACATAAAGAGAGCGCGTTATTTTTTAATTCCGGCTACCATGCGAATGTCGGTGTAATACCTGTTTTTACGGGTAAAAACGATGTTATTTTTTCAGACAGTCTCTGCCATGCAAGCCAGATTGACGGTGCCATTCTTTCCAGGGCTGCACGATTTCTTTTCCGGCATAATGACATGGAGCACCTGGAAGATTTGCTCAAAAAAGAAAGATCCAAGTTCGAAAAGTCACTGATACTTACAGAATCGGTATTCAGTATGGATGGAGACCTTGCTCCTTTAAAATCGATGGTTGAATTGAAAGATCGCTACGATTGCGTCCTCATGGTTGATGAAGCGCATGCGACTGGGGTATTCGGTAACCATGGAAGAGGAGTGGTGGATGCGGAAGGTTTGAGCGATCATGTAGACTTGATTATGGGAACATTCAGTAAGGCGCTTGGAGGATTTGGTGCATATATTGCTGCCTCGCGTTTGGTTACAGATTATCTGATCAATTCAGCCCGAAGCTTTATCTATTCCACGGCTCTGCCCTGCTCCATCGTGGCCGCAAATCTTGCAGCGCTGGAAGTCTGTAAGAATGAACCATGGCGTGGCCCTGCCCTGCTTGATCGTGCGCAAAGATTCCGCACGGCACTGGGCGATGCAGGCTGGAGCGTCTCCGGTGACAGCCAGATCATCCCTGTTATGATCGGTGATAGCAAGACTGCGCTCAACTATGCGAAGATCCTTCTGGAGAAAGGTTTTCAGGTTCTGCCCATTAGACCACCCACGGTTCCCGAAGGTACTTCGAGATTCCGTTTTTCTCCGTATAATCGCTTAGATT
>AWGX01000237.1 GCA_000495415.1 Smithella sp. ME-1
AGCTACATAGCCGTTGATTTTCTTTGTATGCCAGTTTTCAGCCATACCCATGCCATCCCATTCCAGATTGTATATTTCACTGGCAGTAAAAAGTTTAAGTTTTTTGAAAATACGGCCACTGGAAGACAGATTTTTAACTATGATAATTTCTTTTTTGCCGTCTTTGTTTGTGTCCATGGTCAGAATGCGTAAGTTGGCATAAGCGTATCTTTCCTTATCACTGTCTGTAGGATTGGCTTTATTTCCAATGTTTTCCATATAATTGTTACTTCCACCATACACATCTTCACTTTTCCAGATAAGCTCGTCACTGGTAAAGCCTATGGAGGTAAGACGACCGAGGGATTTAGTTGTTTTTTCAGTGATGTATAAATAATCCAAATCATCAAGGGCGATTATTTTTTCGCTTCCTCCAATGCCTACGTTATCGATGGTCAGTCCATAAATAGATAAGCCGAAAGG
>AWGX01000238.1 GCA_000495415.1 Smithella sp. ME-1
TATGACATTGATGATACTTTTTCTTTCAGAAATCGTTCCCAAAACGATTGGCGCGATTTACTGGCCAAAGCTCGTTGGCCCTACGGTTATTTTCGTGCGAACCCTCATCGTGACGCTGTTCCCGATCGTCTGGATTTCGGAAAGGATGACAAAATTTATTTCACACGGAAAGAATCTGCACATTTTCAGCAGAGACGAGTTTGTCGCCATGGCAAAGGTAGGCGAACAATCCGGACAGATAGACGATAACGAGGCGCGGATTATCAAGAATCTGTTCCGGTTCGGATCGCTTAACGTAACGGATATCATGACTCCGCGTACCGTGATTGTGACGCTTTCCGAGGATAAATCGGTAGGGGACGCGTCGGAATATGTTGCAAAAATACCATTTTCGCGAATCCCGATATACAAGAAGGATATAGACAATATCACAGGATTTGTTCTGAGAGATGATGTGCTGCTGCAGGATAATCAGGAAAGAGGTAATGAATTGCTCAAGACATTGAGAAGAGAGCTGCTGATTGTTCCGGAATCGGTGGCACTTACAGGCTT
>AWGX01000239.1 GCA_000495415.1 Smithella sp. ME-1
GACCTGCCACAATCCCGTCATTCCCGGGCGGACAGAAGTAACTTTGGAGGTATCCGATCCGAAACGGTACTGAAGCTCATGAGCCGGCATCGGCCTTGGCCCGACGATGGACATGCTTCCCGTGAGCACGTTCCATACCTGGGGCAATTCATCCAGGCTGTATTTGCGGAGAAATTTCAGGAAAACACCCTGGCAGTTTTCCGGTGTCCCGTTCTTCAATACTCTATTTTCGAGATCGTTGTTCACCTTCGCATGATTCGTGACCAAAGCCAGGGTCCTGAACTTATAGAGCGTAAATGATCTGCCGTTAAGCCCTACTCGTCTTTCGAAATAAAAAACAGGTCTTCCGTGAACCACAAGAATGATAAAGCTGATGGCTGCTGCCAGGGGAAACAAAACAACGGCTATGATAACAGCGAGGCATAAGTCGCGGATACGATATGGCATGGAAAGACAAAACCTCGGCTCTTAAGAATTTCCTTTGAAAAAGAAAATTATAAAAAAGGTGTTGTGTCAAGGAATTAAATAAGACGCGCCGACAGTGAGCCAATCTGTAAACGAACGGGGGGGGGGAAGTGTAAGGCGAATTATACAACCGCCAATTGCCATTGTAAATTATCCCAGAAGCGAAGCAGGGCAGTTTTTCTTTTATTTATTAGCGAAGCAGAACAACCGAGATGATTAATTTTGATCCAATGATACTGGGGCGTAATGTTTGATAAAATTGATGAATGTTTTATGAAACGGACGGAAGTCGAATTGACGTCTGTAGATTAAATAAAAATTTCTTTCCATGGTTAATCCCTGAACCGGAATTTCACAAAGCAATCCCTGAGACAACTCGCGTGAAACGGCATGAATGGAAATAACAGACACGCCCCATCCGGCAATGACCGCTTCTTTAATCGCTTCGGAGCTTCCCAACTCACCGCAGATATTAAATTGATCAAGGCTGATTGATTTTGATTTTTTTAGACAGGACTCAAACAATTCCTTCGTTGCCGAACCTTTTTCCCTGACCACAAAGGGTTCTTTTAACAACTCCGGCAATGTCACTGATTTCTTTTTGCACCAGGAATGATCCTTGGAAACGATAAGAGCCAGGCGATCTTCCCACAGGGTTTGTGCCGCAAGTTTTTTATTCAATGGTTTTTTGCCGATAAAGCCCATTTCCACTTCATTGTCCAGAACCATGTTCATCGCCTCTTCACTGTCCGCTGTTTTGATATAGATGTGAATATCGGCGTTTGTTTTGTTAAAATCGCTCAAGGCGCGCGGGAGAATATAGGTGGCGGGAATCGTGCTGGCGCTCAAATAAATATTACCGCCGGTTTCTTTACGCAGGGCAAGAATTTTTCCTTTCGCTTCATCACGAAGTCGAACCATGCGGCGCGTGTAATCGAATAAAATCTTTCCTTCGGGTGTCAGTGAAATGCCGGCGCTGCTGCGGTTAGCCAGTCTCGTGCCAAGGCAATCCTCCGCGTTTTTAATATTTTTGGTCAGCGCCGGTTGGGTCAAAAGCATTCTCTTGGCGGCTCGGCTGAAACTTCCCTCCTCCACCAGAGCAATGATTGCATCCATCTGCTGGATGGTAATGTTTTTGAAACGATCCATAGACATGTGGAGTTTATAGCACAATATCATGATTCATTAAAAGGAAATTATAACTATTATAAATACACTATATTCCATAAGTTTATAAATGAAACGCTTGTATTTTACGGATAATGTCCCCCGCTGGCGGGGGA
>AWGX01000240.1 GCA_000495415.1 Smithella sp. ME-1
CCTCAACGTATTAGTAATACGCCTTAGAGTTTACCCGGCGCATGCAGGGCCTCCACCTGGCCGCCTCAATATCATCTCTGATTGAGAAATAGTATTATTACATTTGTTTTGTTGAAAACATTTGTACGTTTTTCAGCAAAATATTTCAATCTTTCTTTTCATCACTGTCATTCCGGCATTCTCCTGGCCGGAATCCTCTGTCATTCCCTCGTAGGAGGGAATCCAGTTTTTACTTTCATAAAAAACGATTTGAAATTTAGAAAATTACGGGTATATTTAGCGCACTTATCTTCTTCTTGAAAAATAAAACGCTATGGTTATCTATTCTCAAGATATCTGGCAAAGCAATATGCAAACGCAATTATATAATAAACTTCCCGGAACCGAGGATAATGATCCCGCGTCTGTAGCAGAATGGGATCGAGACCAAGCTATAGATAAGTATCAGACGTTGGCAATTATAAAATCCCATCATTTACTGATGACATCAAAAGGATATTATTATGAACACATCAAAAAAAGAGCCTAATAGTACGTGTGTAAAGTGCAATAATAGAATTTGTTATCCCCTGATGAAAGCGGATGATCCGTTGCCGCAAATTGAAAATGCGCCGTCATACTGTCCGATGCGCCGGCTACCGGATACTGTTAAAAAAGCCAATTCTGAATATGACAGGGCAGAAATCAGGGAATTTGCCAGACTGGCTTCCATTCAGGAAGCAGAATGTTACGAGCTGACGCCCGAAGGGATAAGAACAAAGATTCCCCGGCTTGAAGAAATTATACAATTTGCCTGGAAGTGTAATTATCAGAAACTCGGAATCGCTTTTTGTGTCGGCCTGAAAAATGAAGCAAAAATAACCGCTGATATCTTTGAGGCAAAGGGTTTTAGTGTGGTCTCCGTTTGCTGCAAGGTCGGCCAGGTCCCCAAGGAGCACATCGGATTAAAGGGAAACGAGAAGATAATGGGCGCCGGGCTGATGGAGACCATGTGCAACCCTATTACGCAGGCTGAGGTTTTAAACAAAGAGGGTGTTGATCTGGCGATATTGCTGGGACTCTGCGTGGGACATGACAGCCTGTTTTTCAAATACTGCAACGCACCGTGCACGGTTCTGGCGGTTAAGGACAGGGTTCTTGCCCACAATCCGCTTGCTGCAATCTATCTTTCAGACAGCACTTACTATGGCAGGTTGAAAACAAAAACGAATCAAAAAAGCAGCGGGCAAAAGGTGGTTCTTCCTGAAAATGTGCGAAAATGATTTGGAAATGCCAATAAGAATGAATTTAAAAATATTTCTAGGAGGACAACGTTATGGCAAGAGTAGAATTAAATGTTCAGGCGCCGGATTTCACGCTGAATGATTTTAACGGCAAAAGCGTGTCTCTTTCCGATTATAAAAACAAAAAGAATGTGATGGTGGTTTTCAACCGCGGATTTTTTTGACCATTCTGCCGCGCGCATATGGCGCAGTTGCGCCAGGATTATGAAAAATTCGTCAAGCTCGATACGGAAATTCTGGTTGCCGGCCCGGAAAAAGCCGAAGCTTTCAAAGAATACTGGGCAAAAGAAAATCTGCCTTTTATCGGCTTGCCTGATCCCGAGCACAGGGTTCTGAAACTTTACGGTCAGGAGGTCAAACTTTTCAAACTCGGCCGCCTTCCCGCGCAGATGATAATTGATAAATCCGGCAAGGTTCGTTTTGTTCATTACGGCCATTCGATGGCAGATATTCCGGAAAACAAAGAATTATTAGATTTAATTGAAACGCAATTATCGAAATGAAAACTGCATACCGGCTGTTTACTCCGGCGTATGCCGGATGTGCCGGTATGACGATGGATACTGGATTCTCCGGTTAAACCGGAGAATGACTGAGAAGTGCGGTAACTTTCTCTTTCGCTTCTTCACTCAAATAATTCCATAAGCCGATTTTCTTAAGAGTTTCTAATTTAGGAATACCAGTCTCGTTCCAGCCGCGCTCGGCGTAATAGACGCTGATTAGCTTCTTAAGCTCTTTTTTACGATGCTTCATCAGGATTTCGCGTTTTTCGGAAGTTTTTATTTCTTGAACTTCATCAATCGGCTTATTCAAGATGGTACTGAGTTGTCCATCGTTATAGTCTTTTTCGTTCTCGTAAAGGATATCCTCCGTAGGACCGATTGCCCTGTCCGGAATCCAGTCATGTTCCCCTGTAGTCTTATCAAAAGTCATCATGTTCATTATACGTTGCAAATTTATATCCCTATCTGTTTGCTCGAATATTTGCTCCCAGGTCATGTTTGTACCCAGCATACCGTTGTAGAAATCGGCGTAAATTTCCTGCGAAGCGGGATTGATATAGATATCCGTATTTTTACGGCTGTTGGAATCTGGATTAAAAACATCCACCCACGGTAATTTGCACAAGCCCAGATTGTCGTTACCCAAGCGTACGCGAGGATAAGTAATTAGCGCTCTGGCTTTAGCTTCAAAAGTAGGGAATGCACCCAGCAAATCCACTTTAATGAGCCAGGCTGCGGCATGATGAGCACCGATATCGCTCGCCACCGCGTAAGATCCCTGCATGGATAGCGACCGGTGTGTCCGGTAAAGTGAAAAAGGCAATCCTTTGGCCTGCATGGCAAATTGTTCCAGTTCCTTGCGTGGATTCGGTTTGCCGGTGCGGTCAGCACACTTTTCACCAATCCAGTTGATGAGCTCCAGCATGCCCAGTCCCGCAATACTTGTCAGAGCTGTCTTGCGGTAGGCAATGTCATGAATAAACTGAAGCGCGGCCGGTTCATCACCCCATTTCAGTTCGAAGCCATCAGTATCTTCTTTGATTAGATAACCGCGCTGATAACATTCCATGACAAAAGCCATGATCACCGCAGTGGTAATCGTATCAATTCCGTAATTATCGCAATGCCAGTTGGCTTCCATAATAAATTCCGGATTCCACATACCCAGATTGGAACCGAAACCGGCCGCTGTTTCATATTCAGGGCCGTCAACCCAAACCTTCTTACCTTTGTGTTCACCGGATGTCAGAGTTACCCAGCCGCCTTTGGTACATCTTAGATTACAGCCGGGGAAACAGCCATCCATCCCACGATGATCAAAAATATGTTCGGCGTAGTTTTTCCCGCAGATATTTCCCGCGCGTGGATCGGAACCATACTGATAATTATTTACCGGTAGGGATTTGTAATCATCCTTATTCATAAAAGCAATGAGACCGGCTGATCCCTTGCGGTACATCTTAAGCGATTGCGGATCAACCTCTTTGACAATCTTGTGCAATTTGGAGCCCGCCTGTTTCACTTTTTCCCAATCCGCCGCCCCATAGGGATTTTCCCCATGCGGATAACCGGAAAGCACCACAATCGCCCGGATATTTTTGTTAATCATTACGGTACCCAAACCCGTGCGGCCGGCCTGTTTTGTTCTGAACAGCCCTTTTGTTCCATCAACCGGTTTTACGGCATCATAATAATGGCTGTTGATACAGCCATATGTGGTATTGGCGGCACCGATACCTGTTGTGAGAAAAACAATGTCTTTCTTTTCGTGGCCGGACTGAAGAAACTTATCGACAATAAATTTCTCCAAATCAAATACCTGATCGATAGAAGGCGCTTCGGTGATGTATATCTCTTTCTTGAAATCGTCGATGACAATCATGGCGTTGGTTTTGCTGATTCCAGTGATCTCCAGGGCATCAAAACCGGCGTACTTCAGATAAGCGCCGAAATGACCGCCGAAATTGGAAACTCCCGGAATATGAGTCAGCGGAGACAAAGAAATTGCCATGCACTTGCTGGTTCCCGGAAACTGCGGAATACCGCCCAGTGGCCCCGGAGAAAAAATCAGCGGATTTTCCGCGTCGTCGGCTGTTGTTTTCGCATTTATTTTTTTGTGCAGAAGATAAAGCCCCAACCCCCGACCGCCAATAAAAAAATCGCGAACTTGTTCGTCAAGCGGCCGAGTCTCAATTTTACCGGTGCTCACATCAATAGCCAGAATCTGGTTGGCATAACCGTGAGAAAGCGGCTTCTTTGTATATTTCATTCTTAGACCCCTGAAAAATAATTTTTGCACGTTAGAGTAATATTGATAAAAAATCAAGGTTGACTTTAAATAATTCACGAGTAAAGTTATAATAAAAGTAAAACAAAGTCAGGCTTTTTAAAAATAATAATGTTTATTGACAAAGGGCAGTTGTAGCAGTTTTTATTTCACGAGTTAACAAAGGAAAGGTTCTTGACTGTGGCAGGAAACATGGAATCTACAATCAACAATCACAAATCTCTCCGGATATTAATTGTTGAGGATTCGGAAGACGATCTGCTACTTATGATCCGCGAGCTGAAAAAAGGCGGATTTAATCCTGTATATGAAAGAGTAGACACTGCCGCGGCAATGAAAAAGGCACTCAAAGAGAATCAATGGGATATTATTCTCTGCGATTACAAAATGCCGCAATTCAGTGGGCCTTCAGCCATTGCTCTATTAAAAGAAATAAACATCGACATTCCTATTATCATTATCTCCGGCAAGATCGGCGAAGATACTGCCGCGGAATGCATGCTCCTTGGAGCTCAGGATTATATCATGAAGAACAACATGTCCCGTCTCTGTCCGGCCATAGCCAGAGAACTGGACGAAGCAGATTCAAGAAGCAAACAAAAGGAAATGGAACAGGCACTGCTCCATAGTCAGGAGAAATATCAAAACATCCTGGAAAATATTGAAGACGGTTATTACGAAGTTGATCTTGCCGGCAATTTTATTTTTTTCAATAGTTCCTTGTGTCGAGTCATGGGATATTCCAATGAAGAAATGACAGGCATGAATAACCGGCAATATACGGATAAGGAAGGAGCAAAAAAACTTTTCCAAGCTTTCAATCAGGTTTATAATACAGGAATACCTACCAAAGAGTTCGACTGGCAGATTATCAGAAAAGACGGAACAAAAAGACACATTGAAGCATCAGTCTCATTGCTCAAAGATTCATTGGGCAAGCCAACAGGATTCAGGGGAATTGTACGTGATATTACCGAACGCAAAGAGATAGAAAAAAAATTGCGCGAAGAAGAACAGCGGTTTCGTGCTCTTGCGGAACAATCCTCAGACATAATTGTTCTTATAAATAAGGATCTGGCTATTACTTATGAAAATCCGGCTCTGAAAAAATTTTTGGGATACGAATCTGGAGAAATTATTGGCAGGAACGCCTTTGAGCATATTCATCCGGACGATTTGAAGCTGGTAATGGATATATTCAATGAACGATTTAACGACATAAACGCCCCTTCATCGCAAATTGAAATACGCATTCGTCACAAGGATGGAAGCTGGCATATTTTTGAAGCTGTGGGCAGTAATCTGATTCGTGACAATATTGTGGAAGCCGCCGTAGTCAATCTCCGTGATATTACCGATCGCAAGAAGGCAGAAGAAGCCCTGCGGAAAAGCGAGGCAAAATACAGGCATCTCGTGGAAGATGCACATGAAGGAATCTTTCAATCAACTGCTGAAGGGCGCCATATTACCGTAAACCAGGCTTTTGCGAATATACTGGGATATGACTCACCGGAAGAAGTCGTAAAAAGCATTACCGACATTGCTCATCAAATTTACGTAAATCCGGAAGACCGTATAAAAATACTTCAGACTATTGATAAAGAAGGCTCGGTAAAAGGTTATGAAACTGAATTCTACCGAAAAGACGGCGGCAAAATCTGTGTCTCTATCAATATGCATGCGGTACGGGATGATCAGGGAAACCTGCTTTACTATCAGGGTATTGATCAAGACATTACAGACAGAAAAAAAATGGAGAAGGAACGTCAGGAAAATATTGAACGTCTGCGAAGATCCTTGGGCGCCACTATTAACGCTATGGCTGTAACCGTGGAAACGCGAGACCCCTACACGGCTGGTCATCAAAAAAGAGTGGCTGATCTGGCAAGAGCTATAGCGTCGGAAATGAAACTTACGAATGAACAAATCGATGGCATCCGTATGGCCAGTATGATTCATGATATCGGCAAAATATCCATTCCTTCAGAGATTCTTGCCAAGCCGACAAAACTTACCGAACTGGAATTTAATTTAATAAAAACACATTCTCAATCGGGTTATAATATTCTAAAAGACATCGATTTTCTCTGGCCGGTGGCCCAAATTATTCTGCAGCATCATGAACGCATAAACGGATCGGGCTATCCAAACGGATTAAAAGAAGATCAAATCCTTCTGGAATCTCAGATTGTAGCCGTAGCCGATGTGGTGGAAGCTATTTCATCACACAGGCCGTATCGTCCTGCCTTTGGTGTTAATATAGCATTGAATGAAATTACCAGGAACAGAGGCATTCTCTATAATCCAAAAGTAGTAGATGCCTGTCTGCGGCTTTTCAACGATAAAAATTACATGTTTTCTATTTAATAAACCCCTGTTAAGTATTACTTCTTACCCATTCAACTATTAATATTCCCTTGACATACAAGATTGAAATTCCTATGCTGCAACGGCCTGAAAGTAACGTTCCATTTAAAAAATACATTAATTATTATTAAGGGAGAAACGAATGACAAACGATTCAACCGTTTACGCAAAATATATATTCCTGGATATCGTCAAGTATTCAACCCGCTCGGTGGAAGGCCAAACGGCCATTATTAAAGCTCTAAATGAGATAGTCGAACAAGTTGCGAATGAATACAAAATAGATGCCGATCACGCAATTTATATTCCTACCGGAGACGGTATGTGCATAGGACTTATAAATGTTATCAATCCATATGATATTCACTTACGTATGTCATTGGATATATTGAATCTGATCGAGAAACATAATAAAAAAGAATTAAACCCGGCTTGCAAATTTAATGTCAGAATCGGAATCAATGAAAATGATGACAACCTGGTTACCGATATCAATGGTAAAAGAAACTTTGCCGGTAACGGCATCAATATCGCCCAAAGAATAATGAGCTGTGGCGATGCAAACATGATTATCGTTTCTTCGTCAGTCAAAGACCGTCTTTCGGCGAGGGATGCTTATTTAAATAAATTTAAAGGCTATAAAGTCACTATTAAGCATGGTGAAAAAATAACCGTTTACCAATATATTGATAATAGTATCCGTTACCTTTCTACTGACACGCCCTCTGCCATTTTGAAAGAAGAAAAAAGAAGAAAAAACAAGATGTACACAAAACCTCTAAGCTTTCTCTTTGGTTACATCTCTGATAAGTTAACTGACAAAGATACAAAAACCAATTGATTTGATGTTGAAAGTCAATTTGCTGCGCAGCGGATCGCGCTTTCTAATATTTAAAACGCGTCATCTTTTTAATGTAATTTCTGATAACATCCCTTTTTGTTCATTTTATGAGCAATATTTCATTGACAGACAAAACCGGTTTGATTATCCTCCTTTCACAAAAATAAATGATTATCAAAGAAATCCTATCTGACGGGAGGAAACCAACTATGGCAATTTCCAACGGACCGCTTCACGGAATTCGAATACTGGATTTGACACAGGCACATGCCGGACCTTTCGGTACAATGCTCTTGGGAGATCTGGGGGCAGAGATTATCCGAATTGAACCGCCGACGGGTGATATGACACGTATGGGTGAAACCAAGATGAACATGCTTTTATACTATCCCATGGCACTGGGACGAAACAAGAAAAGCATTGTGCTGGATATGGGTTCAGAAGTTGGAAAGCAGGCGTTTTACGATCTTGTTAAAATCTCCGATGTAGTAATCTCCAATTACCGTCCCGGTGTTTCCGAACGTCTGGGCGTGGACTACGAAACACTTAAAGGAATCAACCCTAAGGTCATTCGCAGTAACATCAGCGGATACGGTGAAACAGGGCCTTACGCGTTATTTCCTTCTTACGATATCATTGCCTGCGGACAAAGCGGACTTTTAAGCCTTTCGGGAGAACCGGGAAGGTCTCCCGTTATTCCCGGCGGCATCGCTCTCGCGGATATGCTTGGCGGTACGATGGCAGCGTTCAGCACTCTGGCCGCTCTTGTCAAAAGAAGTAAGGACGGTATTGGAATGCCGGTACAGACCAGCTTATTGGATTGTTTGATGACCTTCCAGCAGGTGATGTTTCAGATGTATTTTTCTTTAAACAAAATACCCGGTCCCCAGGGAAACCGCCACCCGATCATGGCCCCCTACGGAATCTATCCGACAAAAGACGGATTCATCACCTTCGGACCTTCTGATTCGGACAAAATTATCAAGCTGATAGGTCTCGAATCCATATTAGAGGATGAACGGTTTAAAAACACGCTGGCCCGTATAATGAACCGTGTTGAATTCGAGAAACTTTTTGAGGAAGCCCTCCTCCGGAAAACAACACAGGAATGGCTTGTTTTGCTTCGCGACGAAAATGATATTGCCTGCGGCGCAGTCCTGGATTATCCTCAAGTCACGGAAGATCCACAGGTAAAGCATAATCAAATGATTCTGGAAATGGAACTCAACGGTGAGAAATACAAAACCATTGGCCCACTGTTCAAGATGCCGGGAGTTCTTGAAGGAAAACCGGAACCGCCGGCCGATTTGGGACAACATACCGAAGCTGTATTAAAGGAACTTTTAGGTTACTCCGAAAGCCAGATCGAAGCGATTAAAAAGCAAAACGAAGATTCTTTGCCGGAATTGAAAAAACGTCTAAAAAAACTCTGATGCTGTTCATTTGTTTAGAGTATTTTGGCTGAGACCTATAGACACAATTGAAATTTAAAGATATTTCAAGTTCGCTGAAATAATACGAATTGATCTATAGGCGATTTCTGTACAAAGCACTACTTACTTGTGTTTCACTATTGATGTATTTCTATAAATATAGTAGATTTCATTAGTTATTTTTTATGGAATTTTATGGGACTGAAGGAGTTTTAATTCACTAATGACGGAAGCTGTAAGTTCAACTCCCTCTGATTTTATCCGTGATATCATCGATAACGATTTAAGAATTAACAAAAATGATGGAAAAGTGGCCACCCGTTTTCCGCCGGAACCGAACGGTTACATACATATCGGACACGCCAAGTCCGTATGCCTCAACTTCGGCATTGCCGCACAATATCAGGGAACCTGCAATCTCCGGCTGGATGATACCGACCCGCTGGGTGAATCCATGGAATTTGTGGAATCAATCATTCGCGATATCCGCTGGCTGGGATTCGACTGGGGAGATCGTCTTTATTACGCCTCTGATTATTTCGAAAAGATTTATCAGTTTGCCCTTGAACTTATCAAATCCGGTAACGCCTATGTATGCAGCCTGAGCCCCGATGAAGTGAGGGAACAACGTGGAACGTTCACAGAACAGGGGAAGGAAAGTCCCTATCGTAATCGCTCCGTGGAGGAAAACATAGACTTGTTTCAGAGGATGCGGTCATGCGAGTTTGCGGATGGCGCCCATACACTAAGAGCCAAAATCGATATGGCTTCTCCGAACATTGTCATGCGCGATCCCGTAATCTACCGCATCAAACGAGAGCCCCATTACCGCACGGGAACAAAATGGATTATCTATCCCATGTACGACTTCGCCCATTGTCTTTCCGACGCACTGGAAGGCATTACGCACTCTATCTGCACTCTTGAGTTCGAAAACAATCGTCCGCTCTACGACTGGATAGTGGAGCGACTCATCACCGGCAACCGTCCGCAACAAATTGAATTCGCCCGTCTCAATTTAAGCTATACAGTTCTCAGCAAACGCCGTCTGATTGAACTTGTGGAAAAAGGTTTTGTCAAAGGATGGGATGACCCGCGCATGCCTACCGTTTCGGGAATGCGCCGCCGGGGCTACAGACCGGAGGCCATCCGGAACTTTTGCGCCCAGATCGGCGTAGCCAAAAACGACAACCTGATTGATGTGGCACTGCTGGAGCACTGCGTCCGCGAAGACCTCAACGAGCACGTACCCCGCGCAATGTGCGTTTTGCATCCCCTGCGCGTTGTCATTGACAACTACCCTGAAAATCAGATGGAACAATTTGAATGTGCCAATCATCCGCAGAAACCGGAGATGGGCACTCGCAAAGTTCCCTTTTCCAAAGTTCTCTATATTGAACACGACGATTTCATGGAAAATCCGCAAAAGAAATATCACCGGCTTGGTCCGGGGCGTGAAGTCCGCCTTCGCAACGCCTACGTTATAAAATTCGAGAGTATGGTGAAGGACGACCGCACCGGGAAAATTGTAGAATTGCACTGCAGTTATGATCCGGCAACACTCAACGGTCCACCGGCTGACGGACGTAAAGTGCCGGGCGTTATCCACTGGGTATCTGCCGAGCACTGTGTTCCCACCGAGGTACGCCTATATGACCGTTTGTTTACTATTGAAAATCCCGGAAGCGAAGAGGCTTTTGTCAATTATTTGAATCCGAATTCCTTGGAAGTCATTACGAATTGCTATGCTGAACAAAACCTGAAAAGCGCTACACCAGGGAAACAATTCCAATTTGAAAGACTGGGGTATTTTTGCGTGGACGAAAAGGATTCAGTGCCGGGAAAACTTGTCTTCAATAGAGTGGTACAGCTTCGGGATTCGTGGGCGAAGATTGCCGGAGGTGACAAAAAATAACTGGCTATTGAAAAATGCCCCCGGCTTACGCCGGGCTAGCATCTGCGGAGTTTACCCCGGCGAAAGCCGGGGTTGCGCTTCGGCTCTCGCTGTTCACGTACGCTAAAAGTACGCTCCGCTGCTTGATCCTCGCGCGCCTTGCATATAAGCATTTTTGATTAGTCTTTTAAGATTTAGAATATTATAAAGAATAAAAACTATATTCAATTCTAAATCAAAGATGATGTTGCGGTGGCGAGGAGGAGGCCCGGCATGCGCCGGGTAAACTCTGAGG
>AWGX01000241.1 GCA_000495415.1 Smithella sp. ME-1
TTTTTTGCTTGATAACCGGCGCCCCCACACGTTGCCCCCAGATTTCAAGCTGTTCCACAGCCGCCGCCCGGAAGGTATCGGCGGCAACCAGCATGACTTCATAACCATCACTTTTCAATGAACTGGCTAATTTACCTATTGTGGTCGTTTTGCCGCTGCCATTAACCCCTATGGTCATAATAATAAAAGGCTTGCCCCTGGGAATAGAAAGGGGCTTTTCCATTTTTTGCAAAATAGCGTTCATCCGCTCTTGCAAAACATTTTTAATTTCCTGCGCGTTCTGAAGCTCATTACGACTTACGCGCTGTTTGACATCATCAATCAAATCGTAGGTAAACTGGGGACCCATATCTGCAGAAATTAAGAGTTCTTCCAGTTCATCAAAGAGTTCTTTATCCAGAACTCTCTTACCGAAAATAAGATTATCCAGATTTTTTGTCAGAGCATCTCTAGTCTTGGTCAGCCCATTTTTTATTTTTTCAAAAAAACTTAATTTTGCCATAAAAACACCTTTATTTAAAATACCGAGTTGTATTCAAAGGATCGCGAGGCGGCAAAGAAGAGGCTCCCAGGCGTATATGATAATACGTCGGAGAAGCTGACCCCGGTCTGCGCCGTGGCAGGCCGTACCAACAAAGCTAGCCAAAGAATGTAGATTGGTATAACTATTTTTTTAAAAGAAGTAAAGCGATGGATATGGATCAGTTAAGACTTACGGAAACCAGAGATGATATCCCCTGCTTCTGCATGGTCACTCCGAAGAGCGTATCGGCTA
>AWGX01000242.1 GCA_000495415.1 Smithella sp. ME-1
GGACATATTATTTGCTTCTTACAGAAACAATTTGTACTTAAATTTATGAACATCTCTAAGCAATTTAATAATGGAAAGAAAAAACATATTCGGTACCGGAACAAACATTTTCAAGCGAATTATTCCTGTCGAGACAGAGGCAAGCAAAATTTTCAACAAAGGAACATGATATTGAAAATCAAAGCGTTCATGACCGTAATTAAAGATTCTCAAAAGGTGGTGGATCTCTACTGGCGTAAATATTTGGCCAGCGGCATCAGGATTACCCTTTCTCCATTCATGATATATTTCTTCTGAATGAAAAAAGTAATTCGAATCGCAAGGGAAAATAAAGTCACCCTCATATCCTTTGGTGCTCAACCATTGACCAAATGGACGACCCCAGTAAATACGAAGCGTTTTCGGTTTGTAATCCAACAATTTGCCATCTTTACCTATAATTTCTATTGTTTCTTGTGTCTCATGACATATAGATTGTAGTACGACCTCTTTTCCGGGAAAGAAATAAGAAATAGTTACAGATTCTACAGGACATTCGCCAAACCATTTTTGTTCGCCATCCACAAAAATTTTATGGTGATTTTTGAAATTCGCGAATGGCCGGGCATAAAATATTTCCCCTAAATCCGGAAGAACAACATCCTCTGGAAGTTTTTGCCCCATGAACTCTTTAATGTGCAGGTGTTGTTTATTTTGCATCGCGATAATAATGCCGCCTTCAAGATCTCGTAAGCTTTGCCGCACAGTCTCTTCTGTCAAATTCAATTCCTGATTGATTTGTTCTACTTTTGGCGCAAAGCCTGTTTCTAATACGTATTCATAAATCAGCCTTTTTATTCTCTTAGTTGTATCCGTATATTTTGAAACATGGAAAAGAACTGTGTCACCATATTTTGCCATTTTAATTTACCTCCTTTTCCAAATTAGCACAAAAACCGGCAATTCCGGTATTTGCATATTCGCTTCCCATCATAAATTCATTAATTGGTTTACTGAATCTGATTCGGCTGGCAAGCCTGAATAAAGGCATAATACCAGCTTCATGATATCCACTTGATACGCCGACATGAGCTACAACGTGACCGCCTAAACGATTAATTAGGTTCTCCATGGGCTTTTCAATGAGTTCAACTTCAAATGTCTTCAATGGTGGACCGCCAAAAGTTGCAAATGTACCAATTTTTTTGTTCCGTATACCTCTAACGACTTGCAGGTACCTGGCCACGGGATAAGAAATTTGTGCCCATTTAGGCCCACCAACACATATGCAATCAAAATTCTTCACATTGGGATAAATCAAAGGTTGTATATCTTCCTCCACCTGGTTGTAAGTACGTATATGATGTTTCCGCCACGTTGGACTGATAAGACTTGCCGCAATGGAAGGATATCTCGGCCAGTCACGTGCCACTTCTCTAATCCATGAATAGCTCACCGAAGGCTTAATGACTTCATATTCAATGCTGTGACCACGGATCTGAAGCTGTTTTGAAATTTCTTTGGCAAGGACTTCTGTAAAACCTGTTCTGGAAAAATAAGACATTAAAATGTTCATGATTGTCTCCTTGAATGTCAATTATTATAGGATAATAATCCATTATTAGAAAAATGAATTATTTCCATCGTCGAAGACGAGAACATGCTTATTGAATTTTCATCAAATTGTTACTTAAAGATAGTTTCTTTGTATACAGAAAAATTTTTACAAGGTCAATTTTTTATACATCATACCAATTAATGCCCGACGTGCTTTCCCTTTCAAAACAAATCCAGCTGTTTTATTAAAGTCTAACAAACTATTGTCTGAAAAAGATGTACGAAATCAACAATAAGCCATGAAATTGCTATTTGTATAAATTGGTATTAAATGAAAATTATTTATACGCCAGAAATAACTTTTTATAGTTAGAAATAATATAAAGTCTTGGGGTAATTAAATAACGCTTTATAAGCCCCGCGGCTAAAAGCCGCAGGGCTTATAAATTAAACATACTATTTATCTTTTCTTTTTGCTTCTATATTCCGCCAAAAGATTTTTGACTTCAGCCAATTCGGCCTTGGTATAATAACCTTTTGCAGCAAATTCATCCCAAACCGGCATG
>AWGX01000243.1 GCA_000495415.1 Smithella sp. ME-1
AAAAAAACATTAATGCTTCCTGTCCGTTTTCCTGAAGACAAAATTTCTGATTGGCGTACATCAGCAAAACCTGTCCCAGCAAATAGCGAATGGCCATCTCTTTGGTGGCAGTTTCTCCGATACTGTTTCCTGATTCCGCAGAAACAACATAAAATGATGATGTCTCCGGCGAAGTATTGTCATTTAGAAACTTGTCCATCATCTTTAAACCGGTTTTAAAGATTAGAAGATTGGCAAAACGAAGTGGCTCTATTGCCTGAGCAAGTGACAATTTCAAAAGGTAACTTATGGGTATGCGAATAAAAGCCTCAGAGTGCTCTTGATAAAAGAAAATGTCTTTATCATTACGGTTACCCTTTTCCGGGGATTTTTTGTCGGCAAGAAAATCATACTTTAATATCTGGTTTGCAAGTGTTCCCAACTTTTCTAAAGAAAAACGCACCCAGCTGTTTTCCCAGATACCTTCATCGTTTGAACTCAGATAT
>AWGX01000244.1 GCA_000495415.1 Smithella sp. ME-1
TATTGACATATTGTAATACAATATGTCAATATAAATTTTCAAGAATTTAAAAATTATTTTTTGTTGCTAATCTATAACGAACTTGCTTGAGAAGAAGTGATCGAAAAACGTTGAATGACGCTCTCTAATGACCGGATACTGAACAGTTTTGCGGTTAAAAAAAGATTTCTGAATAACATTTTTAAAACGGTAGTCCATGGTGCGTAACTAATAGGGGACTCTTGCGTGCCGTAATAATGCTGTTTAAGTGTTACAATTACCGAAGACTCGCTGCGGTAAAACCTTTATTATGTCGACGCGCAAGATAGCTGTAGGTCGGGAATCATCCGACCATAAGTTTTCCTGAGGAAATTAAGGAAACTAAAAGTAGTGGCAAAAAATTCAGGCTTCCCGAAAAAGTTAGCATCGAGGTATGAAGAGGGCAGAAGAGCTTT
>AWGX01000245.1 GCA_000495415.1 Smithella sp. ME-1
GTCTGGACGGCGATTGTTTTTCCCTCCGGCAGTGAGGTCGTCGTTTAATCTTTTTTTCTTTGTGGCTGTGTAATTGGCGACCAAAGAATCCATACAGCCGCCGGTGACACCCCAAAATAAACGGGGTTCTCCTAACCGGCAGATATCGGCGTTGCTTTGCCAGTCGGGCTGAGCGATAATACCTACACGAAATCCGGCTTTCGTCAGAACATGTCCGATTATGGAAACACCTATAAAAGGACTGTCGATGTAAGCGTCGCCGGTGACCAGAATAATA
>AWGX01000246.1 GCA_000495415.1 Smithella sp. ME-1
CCCTTGCAATGGTTTCCAGTCCCCCTTATATTTTGCGGGACTTGCAGCGATGGATTCAAGCTCGACGTCAATCCTTTTGGCAATATCCTTGGGCATTTTCGCTTTGCTTTTGGCGGCCTGCTTGCTGTATTTGATCATGAACATGCACAATATTAACTAATGGTTAAATAAAAGTCAAGATATTTTTAACATAGATTTTTTGAGACTGGTGATTGACATAAGAAACAGGTAAAAAATGAAGCAGGAGCTTTTATGGAAAATGTATTCTCAAGCAGGTGCTTAAGAATGAGGAAATAAAGCCTTGCGGCGCGATAATGCCGATTCTTTATAAGATAAAAATTAATCATCCGCTTATTGTATTTCTTCAAACGACAGCCCGACAACTCAGGAAGCTCTGCGCCTCTATAA
>AWGX01000247.1 GCA_000495415.1 Smithella sp. ME-1
CCGCCTCTGAAGCGGACGAAAACTTCCTGCCTGTTCCCAGGACATGGGCATCCCATCCCTTCTTAACGATGTTCCAGTCGGAGTTGTACCTGTCCATCGTTACCTTCATGCGCCCGCCTCCCGAGGCGATAGCGTAATCAAAACCTTTTTCTTCCGAGATCTTTTTTAGTTTTTCCTCTGTAGGAATAATATAATCAAGCGCCGTCCTCTCTCCCACATCTCTTCCGTCAAGAAGGGCATGAACCCTGACCTTCTCAAAATTCAGCCCGGCACACTTGTCTATCATGATAAATAGTTGCTCAATGTGTGAATGGACGTTCCCGTCGGAAAGCAGTCCGATGAAATGGATCGTTCCACCATTTTGGGAACGCTTTGCTATATTGTCCCAGACTGCGGATTGAAAGATACTTCCCGTTTTGAGTGCCTTATTGACAAGACGGGCGCCCTGGTCAAAAACCCTGCCGGCTCCGATGGCATTGTGCCCTACCTCACTGTTGCCCATATCTTCATCTGAGGGCAGCCCGACTGCCATACCGTGGGCTTTTAGTTCCGTGCACAAATCGGATTTGAATAATTTATCCAGGTTTGGTGTATTGGCCATGTAGACAGCATTTGTTTCATCTGCGTTGCCTATGCCTATACCGTCCATGATAATCAATAATAGCGGACCTTTCCTTCCGTGGAAAGAATTTAATTTTTTGAGATGTAATGACATGCATATGCTCCTATACCAATTCTAAATCAAAGCG
>AWGX01000248.1 GCA_000495415.1 Smithella sp. ME-1
AACCACTCTTTGAACGCAGTCCCCCTTGTTTGGATCTTCCTTTATGGGGAAGAACTTCTTACATTCCTTGCATAACGGCATTAAATATCACCTCCTTCAAATGTTAACTTTTTTAATTTGAATTGTTACTACACCTACTTATATTACATTAAACTTCTTATATTTCTCTTTATTCTTCCAGATTCAAGTCAGAGCCTTTACAACTCTGAGATTCCCGGGATATTTTTGCCGTGTCTGTTTCTTCAAATCCGGATCCACCCACTGTTGTTAAAAGACCCTGCTGGCGATAGAGGTCCGCATGGATTTCAAGAAACGAGGGATTGACGGCATCTATTTCGCTGTACGACCACTTTCTGCCCAACCAGGAATACTTATCCTGGCAATAGTTGTGGAAGGGAATCAAATCTACACGCTTTATATTCCCGGTGAGCGAGGCAAGATAAACGGAAGCTTTTGTGTGAAAATCAATGTCGTCGTTAAAGCCCGGTATAACCGGTATTCTTACCCATATATCAGAATCTTTCTTACACAGCAACTCCAGATTTTTCAGAATAAGTTCGTTTTTTACCCCTGTTTTTTCGAAGTGTTTTGCTGAATCGAGATGCTTCAAATCAAAAAGAAATATATCCGTATACTCTGCCATCTCCTCCAGGATACTGAAGTTACAATAACCATTAGTATCCACGCAGGTGTGGATAACGCGCCTTTTTGCTTCTTTAAGCAATTCCAGCGAAAAAGCAGGATGCATGGTGGGTTCGCCACCGCTTAACGTCATACCTCCACCAGAGGTTTTGTAAAAGGGTTTATCCTGTTCTACCACATCAATAACCTCGGACACACTCATGGTTTTCCCCACTAACTCAAGGGCATCATACTTACAGGCATCAATACACTTCAGGCAATTATCGCATTTCGCACGGTCTATTTTGTGATAATTTGACCCTTCAATGTTGGCAAGTTCCGGTTCTATGGGCGGATTAATCGCATCCCTGGGGCAAGCTTCCATACAGGCGCCGCATTGAACACAAAGCCTCTTCTTCCAGTAAACCTCCGGATAAGTAGGAATGGTTTCGGGATTATGACACCACTCACACCTTAATGGACACCCCTTAAGAAACACATTTGTCCTGAATCCGGGACCGTCATTCACGGAAAACTTGGCAATATCAGTGATCAGCACGCGCTCTTTCATTTATACTATCCTCCCTGGATCTTATGATCTATGAGAATAAAGTATCCTGCCCCTTATGAATAATCATAAGAGAATCCTCGTCATACTTTTCATGTTCCGAAGTTTATCCATCGTCTCGATCTTTTTCTTCATAGCAAGTGATTTCTTTTCCCCCAGTACAGGCTCGCACAGATCGAGAAACTTGCTGGCTACGCGTTCTTTTTTAACTTCCAGAGACGGAATCTGTTGAAGAATGTCGGAAAAGGCCTGGAAGCTTTTTCCGTTAGTGGTCTCCACCTCAACAAGTGATTCCAAAGCCTGCATCTTAGGATCATTAATTACATTGATCTTTTTCATAATCGCCCGCACCGCGGGATCATTCACTTTTTCGTCAGTAAAGGCCTTCATGCCTGTTTCTTCCCTCAGCAGGGCGTTCGCCACGCAATAAGGAATGCAGAATTTTCCCTCCAGTCCGCTGGCCGGCTCGGTTTTCCCTGCGGCCGAAAGGGCCAGGGTAGATGAATGGACGGTGATGCTCTTGATAGCATCCAGTTCGATGTTCTCTTTTTTTATAATGGACAACGCGGCTTCCAGGGGCGAGTGTGTTGCATGGCAGGATGCATGATATTTCTGGTTGAGGTTCTGTATATCCCAGCCCAAACCCAGCATAGAAACGACATCCTCATTTACTTTGCCCTTCAAGGCCTCGAAGAATCCCTGGGGACCTTCAAAAATGTCTTCGGCGCTCGTAAAATTCTTCTCCGCGAGAAGCGCTGCCAATAGTCCCGATTGTGAGGAACGGCCTGCATGGAATGGCTTGCACATTGTCCCGAACACACGTTTTAAGCCTGATGACTGTGTCGCGCCAATGCCCAATGCGTATGTGGCCTGCTTCTCGGACAAGCCCAGCAAGCGTGCACATGCTGCTGCAGAAGCAATATGCCCTAAAGTTGAAGTAGCGTGCCAGCCTGCCATGTAATGGTCAAGACTTGCGCAAGCGCCAATGGTTCCTCCGACCTGCAGACCGATAATATATGCGGTTAGAAATTCTTTCCCCGATTTGCCCCTCCACTCGGAAAGTGCCAAGAGCGACGGGAAGACGGTCACCGAAGGGTGCCCAAAGAAGGAAACCAGTGTATCGTCATAATCAAGTGTATGAGAGGCCGCACCATTGATAAGAGCAGCACTGCTCACGTCTTTTTTCATATTATAACCGATAATGGTTGCCTGTTTTTTTCCTCCCATCATCTCCACATAATCGATAAGTATTTTTACCAATGGATCGTCTTTGCCCGCGAATGTAACAGCGAGCCAATCCATGAAAGCCACCTTGGCATGCTCATATGCCCACTCGGGGATATTCTGTTCATTAGTATTAACTATGAACGAGGCGAGTTTTGCGGTAAAGCCTGCACCATTTCCACTCATTGAAAGCCTCCTTTTCGTTTTTCTTCAAGGTTCTTAATGACAGCGAACCGTTTCATTAACTTGTCTGCGATACTGTAAGGATCGCTCTTGCCGGAGAGTATGAGTTCAAGCTCTTTCTCCATATTTCCATTGCCAGTGATCCGCTCCTTGATGATACTGACCATCTCCGTCTCCAGTATGCTTATGACCTCTTGACGAACATGCTCTTTTTGATAGTGCAGACCTTTCTTTTTCTTCTGAATAAATTCAGAAAGTATGTCCATTAGTTTATCAATGCCTTCCTTGGTAAAGGCAGAGGTCTTAATGACCTGGGGAATTTTTACAGCCGTCTCCGTTGAAAGATCAAGCATGGCGGAAATCTCGGATACTATAATATCAGCACCCTCCCTATCGCACTTATTCACCACGAACAGGTCACCAATTTCCATAACTCCGGCTTTGATGGCCTGGACACTGTCGCCTCCTCCCGGGTATGTCACGAGCATTACATAATCAGCTGCACTTACAACCTCGATTTCATCCTGACCTACGCCGACGGTCTCAATGATAACAATATCTTTGCCGGCAAAATCCATGATTCTTACAACATCACGGGCCGCCTGGCAGAGACCTCCCAACATGCCACGGGTGGCCATAGACCTGATAAAGATATTCTGATAGGTGCTTATATCGCGCATCCGGATACGGTCTCCCAGCACTGCTCCACCGGAGAAGGGACTTGATGGATCTACCGCAATAATGCCGATAGTATATCCCCTATCACCCAATCGCTTTGCAAACTCACCGACCAAAGAACTTTTGCCCGCCCCCGGAGAACCTGTGACTCCTATCACGCAGGTCCGCCCCGTTTTCGCGTAGATGGTCTTCATGATATCTTTCCAACCTGTCTTCCGATCTTCAACATGCGAAATAAGCTTTGCCAAAGCTCTTTCACTGTTTTCCCCGGCGGCTTCAATCATCAATGCGAGTTTTTCTTCCACTGTAAAGACCTTTTCCTCTAACCCCGATAAACGGGATATGTGCTTTAATGAATTTGCTTTCTATCGGAAAGCAAATTCTAACTTACTAAATTTTCATAGGCTGTGCTTCACCGAAAACTTCACGCAACACATCGCAGATCTCCTGGAGCGTTGCATCGTTTTCCACGCACTCGCATATGGCAGGCATGAGATTCTTATCTTTATCTTCAGCCTGAACTTTCAAATTTCTAAGAGTGGTTACGACAGCCTTACCGTCACGCTCTCGCTTTAATTGGGCGAGATTCGCCTTCTGACGTTCTTCTGCCGTCTTCATAAGTTGTGGGTCATAGGTCGCTTCCACTTGACGGTTGATGGAAACATCAATCTCATGCTCGCTGGTAAAACAGTTCACGCCTACTACCAGGTCTTCCTGCTTTTCTATCTTTTTCTGGCGTTCATATGCGCTCCTGGCTACCGCTTTTTGCATATACCCATTTTCAATAGCGGCAACCGCACCGCCCATTTTCTCAATCTTCTCCAATTCGGCCAGTGCATCTTTCTCGATCTCATCAGTAAGTGATTCCATGAAGTACGATCCGGCCCATGGATCGCATACGTCGGTTACTTTTGCTTCGAAAATCATGATTCGGGACGCATCTTGCTGTAGTTGGACCGCCTCCTGAGAATGGCCAAGGCCAAGTGGTTCGTCAAAGGGCGGAAATGCACCGGGAATAGCCCCCGACATTCCGGCTGCCATTCCACCGACAACGGCACGGGCAAGATTGTTGAGCGGCCTCTGGAGCGTGGTGCTGGAGCATCCTATATGCGCCGTGATGGGCTGGCGGATCTGCATGCTCTTGGGATCCTTGGCATTGAAACGATCCCTTAATATATGGGCCCAAACTCTGCGGGCTGCCCTCTGGAAAGCAATTTCATTGTAGACTTCCATGCTGCCGCCGAAGGCATTGAAGGTAAAGGCAGGAGCAAACTCATCAACGTCCAGACCGCCTTCAATTCCGGCCTTAATATAAGCAATGCCGTTGGCCATCGAAAATGCCAAATCCTGAACGCGTGTGGCCCCGGCTTCCCTGATATGGTAGCCGCCTATTGAATTTATATTGAGCTCAGGCATATGCTTACAGCAAAACACGCACGTATCGCGGAACAGCCTCATAGACTGCTTTGGCGGGAAAATGTATGTTCCGCGGGCGATGAACTCTTTAAGAATGTCATTTTGGGGCGTACCTGTTAATTTATCTAAAGGAATACCTCGTTTCTTTGCCAGACAGGCATACATGGCTATAAAGACCGCCGCCGGGGCATTGATGGTGAAGTTGGATGGCACTTTATCAATATCAAGGTCGCCGGTATATGCTTCGTAGATAATTTCAAAATCCCGCAAAGAATCTACCGCAACGCCCACCCGGCCTACTTCTCCCTCGGCAAAGTGACTATCGGAATCATAGCCGCACTGAGTCACCAAATCAAAGGCGATATTGGGACCACCCTTGCGTCCCATGGACTGCATCCTTAAGAGATAATCACGATAATCGACAGGGGTTCCAAATCCGCCGTATTTACCCGATCGCCCCGTTCCGCCCCAGTCGGACCGATAATTGAGCTTTGCACCAAATTCTGCATATGCTCTCCAGAATTCTAAGGGAGTGTTTCCTGCAGTGTAGGGGAACTGACCTGGAAATCCGACCTTTTCCAGAAAATGCGAACTATCCGAAGAAAGGGGGGTATAGAAGCTTGTAGGGCTCTTAACTAAGTTAAACTTTTTTACGCGCGGATTTTTTACCTCATCCTCCCATTTCTTTAAAGCCTCTTTAATTTCTTTCTTGCTATTCTTCTTCATGTTTCGTCCTTAAAATAGTGGTTAGGCATTTTTCCCGAGTTTTGTACGGATTAATGCCGCAATATCCTTAATTTTAGAACCTGAAGTGAAAACGCCGGCCACACCCATCTTTTCAAGGGTTTTTTTGTCTTCTTCAGGAATAACACCTCCCACCGTTACCAAAATGTCGTTTGCACCTTTGGCTTTGAGGCCTTCCATGACTTTTTTAGTTAACGATAGATGAGCTCCTGAAAGGATAGAGAGACCAATGACATCAACGTCTTCCTGTACGGCTGCGGAAACGATCTGTTCCGGAGTCTGGCGTAGTCCCGTATAAATGATCTCAAAACCTTCATCCCTGAGTCCATAAGCCACAACATGTGCTCCACGCTCATGACCGTCCAATCCGGGCTTGGCTATAAGAACTCGAATCTTTGACTCCTGGCCCATGTGAACTCCTCCTTTTTTAAAATTATTTAAAAGAGACAATTATTTCAGCAGTTACATGTTATTTGTAGCTGTATGTCCCAAGTAAAATAGATTGTGCAAAAAAAATGCCAAAAGCGTCATGCTTCCGAATAAGCCGATTTTTAACTCTATTTTTAATTTACTAAAAAAAGCCTGAAAATGGAGTCCTTTTTATGGGACATATTTGA
>AWGX01000249.1 GCA_000495415.1 Smithella sp. ME-1
AAAAAGCCCAACTTTTAAAGTTAGGCCTTTTATGAAATGGCTCCCCAAGAAAAATATTAATGGACAATGGAAAGAATATATACTCCTGCCATGATTCAAGGTGGCATCAATGTATTTTTTTCACCAAAGTCTCAGTAGTTGTCAGTTGAAGAATTGAGGATTACGAATTGCAATCAGTTCTTAAGTTTTCCATCGAATCAACGACAGGTCAATCCTCTACTCTCAGCAATTCTTAAGGCTGTGCATAAGCCCACTGAACATGCTTTTCGTGCGTCAAGACATCCCATCTGAACATTGCCCTGATTAATATAAACAATTCCCCGATTGTTGTACGCTTCGGCATAATTATTTTTCTGACGGATAGCCTTATTGAAATCCTTAATAGCGCTTTGATCCTGTCCAAGTTTAGCATAAGCAACTCCCCTACCATTATAGGCAAAGGCAAAACGTGGTGCTATGAGGATGGCTTTGTTATACTGATCAATGGCTTCGTTTATTTTTCCTTCTTCTGAGAAGGTATTGCCTAACATATTATGCGCCAGGAAATTATTCTCCGTCACCAGCAAAGTGTGGCTGAAAAGCTCAACACTATTTCTCCAGTAGCCGCATTGCTTCCATGTTAAAACTGCCATAATGATCAGAACTGTTATTCCCGCCGGAAATAAAAATTTTTTTCTAGTTTCCTCACTCTTAACCAGAGAAGGTATTCCCCATGCCAGCATAATGGTAATGCCGACTGAGCTCAGATAAGTGTAACGGTCGGCCATTGCAAAGTCTCCGAACTGAATGATTCCTATAACAGGCAAAAGAGTTATTGCATACCATAGCCATCCAACAAAGAGATACGGCAAACGTTTTACCATTACAATGACAGCAGCGCTGATGACGAGAATCAGCAAAGCGTTGCCCAATACCTGCCAGACGGGAATTTGATTTGGAAAAGAATAGAAAACAGCCAGGTTATGAGGCCAGAATATTTTTTCTAGATAAGTTGCAAAAGAAACAGGCGCATTGGCGAGCCGGGCAACCAAAGGAAAGGGGAAACTTTTTTCGGACGGTTGGTAATGAATATAATAAGTGATAACAGAAAAAACTGTGGACAAAACAAAGAAAGGTATTTTTTCCCGCAGTTGCCATAAAATTAAATTTCCTTTCTTCGACTCAAAACGTCTCAGAGGCCAGTAATCGAGAAGAATCATAACTACGGGTAAAGTGACAACCATGGACTTACTCATAAGTCCACAGGAAAAACACAAAAGAACAAGCAGATATCTTCTTAAAATCGGTTTTTCTGTGTAACAGACATACAGGCAAAGAGTCAGCATCCAGAAAAATGCGCTCAAGATATCTTTACGCTCAGAGATCCATGCAACCGATTCCACATGAAGCGGATGAAGAGCGAAAAGCCCCGCGATAAAAGCACTGCGCCAGATTGCCCCGGTCATGCGGTTAAAAAGCCAGAATAACAGTAAGGTGCTTATTACGTGCAGTATAAGGTTGGTAAGGTGATAACCACCTGCATTCAAACCATAAAGTTGATAATCGAACATCAAGGATAACCAAGTCAGCGGATGCCAGAATTCGGCATAGGTTGTACTGAATGCCCAACAAAATCCTTCCAGAGTGATTCCTGACTGGATATGAATGTTCTTTGTGACATAGGCGCCATCATCAAGAATGATAAAACCATATTGATTTAACTGCCAGTAAACGGCAAAGGTAGCCAATGCCAGAACGATATAAACGATTAGCTTCTTTTTGCAGGGGTTTATATTTATTTTATTTAGCATAGTGATCTACATTGGGTGCTCATAACATATGTTTAGTTATAGTTCAGCCATTTTTTAGCAATTTCCAATTGAAATGTCGTATTCTTGGGGACGAAGCTAAAAACAAGACTTCAGGAAGCTATACGTCTCAACTTTAGCCAGATTAACAATAATAACAAGTTATACTAAAAAGCCCAACTTTTAAAGTTAG
>AWGX01000250.1 GCA_000495415.1 Smithella sp. ME-1
CTTTCACGTTTCTGATAACTGGCAATCGCTTTGAAAAGATCATCTTTCGTAAAATCGGGCCACAGTACATTGGTAAAATATAATTCCGTATAAGCCATCTGCCAGGGCAGAAAGTTGCTGATACGATATTCGCCGCTCGTACGAATCAACAAATCCGGATCAGGCATTCCGGAAGTATACAAATAGTTATTAAAGGTTTCCTTATCAATATCATTTACGTCTATCTTACCTTTTACGTTATCCTGAACAATCCTTTTTACAGCGCTGATAATCTCATCCCGCCCACCGTAACTCAAAGCCAGATTTAAAACCATTTTATAATTCTTTGCAGTAATTTCTTTTGCCTGCAGGAGTTTTTCTTTTACCGATGGATGCAGACGATCTATTTCACCGATTGTTGTAAGCCTGATTTCCTGTTTCAGCAGG
>AWGX01000251.1 GCA_000495415.1 Smithella sp. ME-1
CCCGCCGCTGCAATGCCCAGTAGTGGTGCTGCCAGGACTGCTTTTCCCATATTATCGGTATCTGCCATCCGGCGCTTTACATCCATTTTCATATCCGGTTGCCCCGGTTTTTTAATTATCGTTTTATTGATTTCCTCAAACGGAACGGGAGAAACATAAAGAGTGGATGTTCCGCCGTTTTGTGTTTTTCCGTAGATATATCCGTGCATCCGTCTGGCGCGTGATTCGGCTATTTTTTCAATAGCGCTTCTCGTACCGATCAGCAAAGCCTCCCGCGGGCAGGCCTCGATGCAACCGGGAAGCTTGTTTCCCGCCAGACGGTCCACGCAGAAGTCGCATTTATACATCACGCCGTTGCCCATATATTCGGGCAATACATGAAGATAAATTCCGACACCGGATTGCCGTTGAGGGATTTCCCACGGACAGACATCCCTGCACTTTGCTCCGCCGAAGCAGATATCCTGATCTATGACCACCGCGCCATTTTTATTCTTGTGATTAGCGGAAAATGGACAAATTGTCGCACAGGCGGGATTATCACAATGCATGCAGCGACGCGGCACAAAGATTATTTTTTTCTGATCGGCAAGATTGATTTCAGCTTTATGGACGTAAATAAAATTATAAGGAGTCAGACGGTTAAAAACCTCCTGTTTGTTTGACCAGTCTTCAATTGCTTTTCTCGGCCATGGTACAGGAATAGGATCTGCCACCGTCGGTATTTTGTCTTTGTTTATTGTTTTGCAAGCGCCAACACAGGCGGGTATTTTTCTGTCTATACAACCGTCACATAAACTCAAATCAATGAGAGTGGATAATCGTTCTTCCGTTCCGGCCAGAACTTTTTTCGGCAGGCCGATTCCGGAGAACGCCGCCGCTCCCGCTGTTATTTTTAAAAAAGATCGGCGATCAATTTTAAACTTGTTATGCGTGCTCATTTGTACGCCTCCATACGTTTGACGACGGATGGCATATTTGCATGCCATCCGTCGTTTTTTTGTATAATCAATCATCAGCCATTTTTGTCTTCCAAACTTCCCAGACCTTGCCAACAAGATCAGGCCCTGGTTTGAGAGTTTGTTTACCCGGACGCCAACCGGAAGGTGTGGCTTCGGTTCCCTTGCTATTGCGGACATGCTGGAAAGCATGAATCTGCCGGATGCTTTCATTGATGTTTCTTCCAACCGGCGGGGTGAGAACTTCAAATCCCTGAATGATTCCATCGGGATCAATGATGAATCTGCCGCGTGCTTCCACGCCGGCATCTTCCAGATAAACTCCGAAAACACTGCCGACTTTTCCGCCACCGTCGGAGAGCATGGGGAAGGGGACTCCGCCCTTGACCATCTTGGATAACTCATGATCGTCCCACATCTTGTGGACAAAAACACTGTCTACACTCATTGAAAGAACCTCAACGCCCAGTTTCTTGAATTCAGGATATTTCTCGGCGACCGCCGAGATTTCGGTTGCTCAGACGAATGTGAAATCTCCGGGATAGAAACACAAAACAACCCATTTACCCAGATATTCTGAAAGTTTTACGGAGATAAACTTGCCTTTTTGATATGCGGGCGCCGTGAAGTCCGGCGCCTTCTTTCCTACAGTGACCATGCTTTTAACCTCCTTTACAGGTGTTTGTTGAGGTGTTTCTTTTTTTGTGTCCGGTTTTTCGCCGACCGGTCCACCGGTAGGTCTGGCGCAGCCAGCCTTAATTTCTTCAGCCATAAATTATTACCTCCTTTCCATGGTTTTTTCCGATTTCTTTCTTCATTTTCTTAATTTTTTCATCTTTGTGATTTCTTCCTCTACTTCTTCAGCGCCTTCAGCATAGAATTTTTCCTCATCTGGAGCCAGCTCATGAAGCAATCTCAAGAATTCTCCTGCGTGAACGCGCTCCTCATCGGCAATATCCTTGAGAACCTCGATGGCAATCTTGTTGTCCGTTGACTCCGCAAGTTGCATGTAAAGCTGAATTGCCTCGTACTCTGCCGCCACCATGAATCGAATGGCTCTGATAAGTTCTGCTTTCGTAAGCTTTCTGTCTTTTGCCAGCCCTGAAAAAGGTGTTCCGAACTCCGGCATGTTTACTATCCTCCTTTCTTGGTTAGGTTAATATTTTGGTATAATTTATTCTTTTATCCTATGGCTTTTTTCAGATCGGAAAGAAACATGTCCCCGTCCAAGGCAAAACGGGCGGCAACATCTCCAACGGTGTCGAAAAGGCAGGAGCAACACAAACATACCCCCGCCTTTTCGTCATACTTTTTGATCACCGCTTCCGTCGCCGGCCAATGGGAAACAACGTCCAGCAAAATGGTATCTGCCGAAATTTCTTTTTTCTCTTCGGATTTCATTGCCGCTTACTTCTCCCTCGGATACGGCCAGGCCATAATGCCGCCTTCCATCACCTTAACGTTTTTCCATCCGTTGCCTTCCAGCGCCAGCGCCGCCTCGTAGCCGCGCAGTGATATCTTACAGAAGCAGATGATTTCCTTGCTCTTATCTTCGGGCAGTTCCTTGAGCCGTTTGCGCAACGCGCCCAGCGGAATCAGTGTTTCGCCGATGCCCAGGCGCATTTCTTCAAATTCTTCCGGGCCGCGTGTATCAATCAGGAAAGGTTTCTCTCCGGCCTGTATTTTATCATGAACTTCCCGGCAACTGATACCTTTCATTCTTCCTTTCATTTTGTTCTGCATAATATGCGCAGTGGCGATAAAATGATCTATGGCCAACGAGAAAGGCGGCGCGTAGGGCAGGTCAGCATTGATCAGATCTTCCACCGTCATCTTTCCCTGGATTGCCATCGCCCACTGGGCAATTTGTTTGGAGACGTTGCCGGGGCCGATACACTGCGCGCCCAGCACGCGGCCGGTCTTGGAATCGGCAATAAGCTTGGTTACCAGAAGCTTACCTTCCATGAATCCGGGTTTGTCGGGACTGGCGTTGATAACCGTGATGATATCGGAATACCCCAGTCTTCTTGCTGCTGTTTCCGAAAGGCCTGTGGAACCCGCTCCGTAATCAAACACTTTGCAGATGCCGGTTTGGATTGTTCCGGGGAAGGTCACGCAGTTGGTCGAAGCCGCGTTTTCACCGGCCACGCGTCCCTGAAGGTTGGCCAGGTCGCCGTAAGGCGCGTGGACTTTTTTGCCGGTGATACGGTTGAGCGTTTCCACGCAGTCGCCCACCGCGTAGATGTCCGGGTCGGAAGTCTGCATATATTCGTTGACGTCGACACCGCCCAGTTCGCCGATTTTCAGCCCGGCTTCTTTGGCGAGCTTGACATTGGGACGGACACCGATAGCCACCACCGCCAGTTCGCAGAGCAGTTCCGTGCCGTTTTGCAGCTTCACGGCTGTGAGTTTTCCGTTTTCACCCAGGAAGGCGGCAATACCATTTTCAGTAATGACGTTGGCACCCTTGCTGCGCACATGGTTTTCTACCAGTTTGGCCAGTTCCAGGTCCAGAAAGGTCAGCAGTTGCGGTAGCAGTTCAATGACCGTGATTTCTATGCCGGCCAGTTGGAGGGCTTCGCAGGTTTCGATGCCGATGAGCCCACCGCCAATAACAACCGCTTTTTTGATTTTGCCTTCATCACGGACTTTGCGCAGAAAATCGGCGTCCTTCATGGATTGCAGCGTCGTGATGCCGTCAAGATCCGTCCCCGGTACCGGCGGCATGCGCGGAACGGCGCCTGTCGCGATAACCAGTTTGTCATACGTTAACGTGCCGGTTTCTCCGGAAACCGTATTTTTGAAAGAAACGGAACGGTTTTTCGCGTCGATGTTGGTGACTTCGGTGTTTACTTTCGCTTCGATATCTTTGGCGTTGAGGTAAAACATGGGATTGCGCACGATCCCCGCAGGCGTACAAAGCAGTGCATTGCGGTCGTTAAAAAAACCGCCGACGTAATAGGGATAACCGCAGGACGCCATGGAAAGGTCGGCTTCTTTTTGCAGGATGATTACTTCCGCGTCGTTGTCGATGCGCCGGGCTTTCGCCGCGGCCTTGGGACCGGAGGCCGACCCGCCGATGACGATGATTCTTTTTCTGTCTGCCATAAAAATCTCCTTTATTATTTTTTAATCTTCAATGCAGATTTTTTTGTTTTTCACAGCAGTAACGGTCATGACGGTCAGTAAAATGACAATGCCTGAAAGAAGTATCAACAAAGAGAGTGCGAGATATTGGAAAAATGCGAAGTTAATATGATGATATATGAGAATCGTGGCTATTGTCAATGCCGCTATGGGAAAGGTATACGCCCACCAGGAAAGATAATATTTTATCCTGGAGAGCATCCGCAACTGCGGGATCATCAAAATGAAGACAAACAAGGCAACGTAGTACAGAAGGCGGCCCATGGAGTCAACGGTACCCGTCAGTTTGACATAAGCGATAAATCCGACAGCGGGCGGCGCTATCATGATGAAAAGCGTCGGCAACAACCGTTCGGGCAACGGGTTGTGAAATATCAGCCGGTATAAAAGAATCGTGAAAAGGGCTATCCAAAAAATCAATCCGATGCTGAAAAAGAACCAGGATACTTCCACCGGCGCGTACGTCACCCCGGCGATGGGAACCAGAATATTGCCCACGACAGGGATAAACCAGGCCGGGCTGATATGATTGATTTCCAGAGACGGATGCCTGATCCAGATCGAAATAACGGTTACACTGAAGAAAAAATGGCCGATAGTTCCTAAAACCCAAAGCGCCTGCGAGAAAGATGGATATAAAGTCATTGACGCGATGCTTAAAAGCAGCAAGCTGATTGTAATGGTCGGGAAAAAAGCAAGCTTGGTAATGTTTTTAAATTCTTTTTTGACTTCAGAGCCATGTAGAAAGCTTTTAGTCAGGTAAATAATAAAAATCAAAAGATAGGTCAGGCCGCTCAGCCAGAACAATACCGATCCGGTAAAAGTATTCCATCCCCAAAGGCTTTCCGTCCGCTGCCAGGCAATTGCCGCGCCGGCAAGCCCCATCACGACTGCGAAAAATGAAATCGGGAAGTTCCGTAACCGCTCACTCATCAGGACTTACTCCTTTTTTGGCGACAAGCTAGCAAGCATTAGCCCTCTTTGCATTGATCTAAATCAATGTGAACCGATTTTTCTTAAAATATTTTAAGGATTAACCGGCATCAAGCTTTCGGGAACCTGAATAGCGACGACTTCGCCGGTGGCGCATATCTGGCCGTTGGCAATCAGCCTCGATTCGATAACGACTTTGCGCCTTTTGATCTCCTTGACTTTGCCCCGTATTTCTATCATCCCGTTTAGCGGTGTAGGCAAAAGATAATTTACGTGCAAAGAAGCAGTTAGAAAACGTATAGGCGGAAGAGTGTCCATTTCGCGGTTTTCCGCCCTATATTTGGCTGCAGCGGCCGTGGCGGTGGAATGGCAATCAATCAGAGATGCAATGAAACCTCCATACGCCATACCGGGAATAGCCATGTAACAAGCCTTGGGTTGGTGAATACAGACAGATTCATCTCCGTCCCAGTAACTTTTGATTTGTAAACCGTGTTCGTTGAGTCGTCCGCAACCATAACAGTGACTTAAGTCGTCGGGGTAGTAATCCTGAAAAGCTTTTTGCTCCATAGCATCTCCTTTTTTAACTAAATGTTAGTTTTGTTCCAGCCATATTCAGAATAAATTGTTCCGGCATTTGTTTTTCTATTTCCATGATAGCTTTACGTCCGGTACAATGCATCGGAATAACATAAGTAGGGTGCAACTTTTGCAGTTCTTGTGAAGTCCTTTCAATTCTGTCTTCAAACATGGGTCCGGAAAGATGAAATCCTCCCATAACAGCATGAATTTTATTAATACCGGTAACAGTTGTCGCATAATTTATGGTATTAATTATGCCCGCGTGAGCGCAACCGGAAATAATTACCAACCCTTTATTTTTCAAGTTCATTACAACAGACGTATCATCTTCGATGGCATCCCATAATTCTTTGCCGTCTTTTAGCCAGTGTGCAACAGGAAATCCTTTTTCGAAGTCAGTTAGACGCGGGATTTCACCTAAAAAAAGAATTGTATTATCCAGGATGAGATATGGTTTTTCTGTTTCTACTACAGACAATCCCGCCTTTTGGAACATTTCCCTCGTTAATTTCGGAAAGTTAATTTTCAATTCTTCGGCGTATTTAAGATAACGAGGCGATTTAAAAGCAGCAGGGTGAACGATAAAAGGGATGTCGTGTTTGCCGATCATGGCAACTAGTTTTTTCATCCCTCCCGTGTGGTCGCTGTGTCCGTGGGATAAAGCCGCGGCTTCCACTTCGGTCATATCAACGCCTAGCGTTTCCGCATTTTGCGCTGCGCCGTTTTCTGAGAAACCGAAATCAAATAGCAGCGCATGCGTTTCATCGCTTGCAGTAGTTTTGACTAAAGCAGAAAAACCATGTTCTGCCAGGATAGATATCCGTATTTCTCCTTCTTTAAGCGGTGCTGCTCTGGAAATAATCGCATTTCCGTCTAAAGCCGTCATCTCGATATAATTGTCCTGCAAAGTCAGGATTTCAACCCTATCCACTGCTTTTAATGCTGTTGTCATGATACCAATCCTCCTTTGATTAATGATCGCAAAGATTGTCTCCAGTTTGCAACGATCCGGCAAAAAAATCCGTAATCAGTTTTTCCGGTGTTTCAACCGGCGCGCCGACCACTACCTGAATGCCCTGCTCGGCAAACAATTGTTGGGCGCGCTGCCCCATGCCGCCAGCAATAATCATATTAGCGCCTTGTTTGGCCAGCCACGGCGGCAAAAGTCCCGGTTCATGAGGCGGCGCGGCAATATCTTCTCGTTTAATAATATTTTTTGTCTGATCATCGACTTCAACAAGGGCAAAACTCGCGCAGTGACCGAAATGCGCGGTCAACTTGCCTTCTGCTAACGGTATTGCAATTTTCATAATTTATATTCTCCTTATGAATTTAATATTTTTGTTTTGTCTAAACTTGCTGTGATATTACCAATAATTTCCTGAAATGTTTTTCCCGCCGGTGTTTTGGAAGCATGGTAGATAAACACTTTACCCGAATCGCCGGATTGCGCGATGGCCGCGTCCATCGGAATCGAACCAAGATAAGGGACTTTCATATCTTCAGCTATTTTCTTTCCGCCGCCACTGGGCAAAATTTGTGTAACCTCTCCGCATTTGGGGCAGACAAATCCGCTCATGTTTTCGACGACACCCAGCACAGGTACGTCAAGTTTCCGGCAAAAACTGATGGACTTCCTTACGTCGATTGCCGCAACTTTTTGCGGTGTCGTAACAATCACCGCGCCGTCGAGCGGTTGAATCAACTGGCAGAGAGACAAAGGCTCGTCACCTGTGCCAGGAGGCGCGTCAACAATCAGATAATCCAGATCGCCCCAATTAACATCGGTTAAGAACTGCTTGATGACACCCATTTTCATAGGACCGCGCCAGATGACTGCGTCATCGGGATTTTGCAGCAAAAATCCTATAGACATAACTTTCAATCCACCAAATTCAACGGGCGAAAGTCCGTCGGGGCCGCCTTTGAGCGTTTCATTTTCCAATCCCAGCATCGTGGGAACACTGGGGCCATGAATATCAACATCCAGTAACCCCACTTTTAGGCCGCCCAGCGCCAGCTCTGTCGCTAAGTTAACGGCCACGGTGCTTTTCCCGACACCGCCCTTGCCGGAGAGCACGACAATTTTTCTCTGAATGCGGCATAGTGTCGCCTGCAATTTTCGGCGATCCGCGTATTCTTCCTTGCTTTCATCCTTTTTCTGTTTTTGAGCCGAGCAACTGGAATCGTTGCACGTGTCACATGTTTTCTTGTTTTCCAATTTTTCTTAACCTCCGTATTCCTTATATTTTGACTGATAATCCTCACAGGCAGCTTTCAAAGTGTTTGTTGCCAGAAGCGCGCAGTGCTCGTGATCTTTGGGTAGCCCCTCAAGCGCATTGAGCACATCCTGCTGGTTTATGGATTTGACTTCATCAAGCGATTTTCCTTCAGCCAGACATGTTGTCATGGAACCGCTTGCAATCGACGGCCCGCAGCCGTCCGTAATGAAAGATATTATCTTTATTTTTCCATCCTTTACCTTCAGCCAGAACTCCATTGTGTCGCCACAGGGGCCGGTAATTCTGGCATGCCCGTTGAAATCGTCCAACCTGCCCATGTTATGCGGGTCATTGGCATGTCTGTTTGCTGTACGATGAAATATCTCCAAATTGACGAACTCGCTCACTGATGATCTTGATCCTCCTTAAATATTTAAATGATGCCAGAGTTGCCGGATATCGTCGGCGCTGGGCGCATCGATTTCCACGACCGCTTTTTGTTGAATTTGAGCGCGCGTTACGGCGCTATCGTAGCAAATGCGACCAGCAATCTTCGCGCCCCGGGCAACCGCATTTTCTTCAATACGAGCCGTCATCTCCTGATTAATGTCCCACTTGTTGACGCATATGGATGCGGGAATCTGGAAATGTCGCGCAAGGGAAAGCACCCTTTCCAGATCGTGTTCACCCGATACGGTGGGCTCAGTGACAATCAAAACCTGCGTCGCGCCGGTCAGTGAAGCGATTACAGGACAGCCAATCCCCGGTGGGCCATCCACAATAATCATTTTGTAATCTTCTTTTTCAGCCAATTGCCTTGCCTCGCGACGCACAGTCGAAACCAGTTTGCCGGAATTTTCGGCGGCAATGCCCAGGCGCGCGTGAACCATCGGGCCACAACGCGTGTCGGATATAAACCACTGACCGCAATGACTTTCCGGAAAATCAATGGCCTCAGCCGGACAAAACCGCACGCAAACGCCGCAGCCTTCGCAGGAAACATGATCGATAAAATACTCCATACTGCCCTTATTGTTTTGCCGGGTTTTTACCGCGCCAAAACGGCAGAGTTCAGCGCATACGCCGCAGGCCGTGCAGTCCGCCTGTCTGATAATCGCCTCATAACCGCTTTCAAATTCATGTCTTTCGCGTACAATTGGATCCAAGACTAAATGTAAATCGGCGGCATCCACATCGCAGTCGCAGATAACGGGGCGATTCGCCAGGACGGCAAAGGACGCCGTCACGCTCGTTTTTCCTGTTCCTCCCTTACCGCTGATGATGACAAGTTCTTTCATGACGAAACCCTTCTTAAAAAAATCACTCTGCAATTTTCCTGGCTATCAGCACATCTTGAGAGGGGCTATGATGTTCTTCCACATTCAATCCCAGTTCGATTAATGCATCTTTTGTATCTGTCATTGTCCCCGAATTCACTTCGTGTTTTCGTCCATCGAGCGCGTGAATTTTATCTAATATGGCCAAGACGTTAGCGTTAAAATCACTCAATATGATTTTTCCCTTAGGGGATAATATTCTGATAAGTTCAGAGCACGCCTTGCGGACAGAAGAAAGATGATGAATCATATTGACGGCAAAGATCACATCGAAGAAGACATCGTCACAGGGTATATACTCGACGTTAGCTATAACGAAAGAAACTTGTTTTTGCAATTCATAGTACTTAAGATTAAGCAGCGCGTATCTTTGTTCTTCAGCCGAAATGTCAAAGGAAAAAAAATGATAACCGGCAAGCGCCAGAGCCAGCGTAAAATATCCCTTGCCCGTACCCACTTCCAGAATATTTCCGGCAAGGGGTTGTGCTTTTTCAATAATGAAAGATCCCTCTTTTTCAATATCATAGCCGACTTTACTATAAAGTTCGACTCGTTTTAAATAGCGCTGATGATTTTCAATAACTTCATTTTCCATAATCGCGAACAATGCCTTTTCCTGAAATCTAACAGATTGTTTATTTTAAAATTGCAATAATATCTTTTGCCCCTTTTACATGATCTCCGAGCTTGACTTTGATTTCGGAGTTTTCGGGCAAAAATATATCCACCCGCGAACCAAAGCATATCAGTCCATAACGTTCACCTTTTTTAATGGCATCGCCCGTTTTTACGTAACAAATGATACGCCGTGCAATAAATCCGGCAATTTGTTTTACAAGTATTTTTGTGTTGCCGTTGTCAATGACCATCGAAGTTTGTTCGTTTTCCAGTGAGGCCTTGGTAACGGCTGCAATGTGAAATTTACCCGGGTTGTATTTGATTATTTCAACCTTTCCGCCTACGGGGACTCTGTTTACGTGTACGTTAAATATTGAAAGGAAAATACTAATTTGATAGACAGGTTGGTCAAGATAATCCTTTTCGTGAATTTTAGTGACAACCACCACCTTGCCGTCGGCCGGGGAAACCACAAGGCCGTCGCCTGAAGGAACAATTCTCTGGGGATCGCGGAAAAAAAACGCAACAAACAAAGTAAATGTTAACATGATAAATCCCGCAATGATCCATTGCCATAAAAAAAATAATCCCGTAAGAACAGCCAAAGGAATAATTAGTTTAAATCCTTCAACGGCTAGGGGAAATCTTCTTTTGTCATCCACAGAAGAACTCCTTTCTCTGTCAGTGTTTATCACATATCTTATAAAACACTTCGCTTTTAGAACGTATTGCCACAATACGTTTTTCATCAATGAGTCGCATCAGTGCTTTAGCCGTTTCGTGAGCGTGTAATTTTAATCCGGATGAAATTCCGGTCAACGTGCAGGGGCGTCTTGTCAGCAGATTAATTATTTCTGAATCGGTCACTTCTGTAGTTGAAGTAATATTAATGTTATGGGATTCGTCCCCACTGATAATTTCCACATCCCCTGGAAAAAGTAAAGCCAGTTTCTCCATTTGTTTTTTATTTACAGCGCTGATGTAATCTTCTTCCACTGGCCGGCAAACCGTGTTGAGTTGTATCTTATCAGCGCCTATTTCTTTTGTGTAAGCAGCAATTTTCTGCACTTCAGCGTTCATGCCGGTTATACCGGAGAGGACGAAAACCTCCAGCCATACTTTACCCGGGAAATTTCTGGTAAATTCAATCAGACCGTTTATCATTTTTTCAAAAGATATATCCGGATGCGGACGATTGACGTAACCAAACAGGTTTTCATCTCCAGCATCCAGTGAAGGAATTACCAGATCGGCCTGCTCCAGGGCTTTCCGGACTTCCGGCAGATAAAGCAAAGATCCGTTTGTTATAACAGCGACGGGAATATTTGTTATTTTCTTGATTTGTTTAATTAAATTGCCAACCCCTGAATGCAGCGTCGGTTCACCGGAACCGGCAACACTTATATAATCGGGAAATTCGCCCATTGCCAATTTTATTTCCAACTCATTTAAAATATCCTTAACGGGAACGTAGGGAAGTCGCGCCATTGTTTTGTTTGTCGTTCTTCCTAATTGACAATAGATGCAATCGTAGGTGCAGGTTTTAAACGGCACCATATCAATACCCAACGAGCGTCCTAATCTTCGCGACGGGACAGGTCCGTAAATGTATTTATAGACATTTGTACTCATCTTAATCTCCGCAAGGGGCTTGCCCGCATTTTCTATTCGCGCCGCAGCAAGTTTTCCCGGTTTCTTCGAAGGAACAGTTTTTGGCAGAGTCGCGCATACTGACACCAGATGATTTCATAATGAAACCGCTGCCACCGCTAACCAGTCTCTGGACTTCTGCCCCGCATTCGGGGCAGACCTTGATGGGCGCATCTTTCATGCCTTGTTGTCTTTCAAAGTGCGTGCCGCAGTGGCTGCATGCATATTCATACGTGGGCATAATTTGTATTTCCTCCCGTTTTTTTAAAAGATGTCATTTCCCCTATCAAACTATGAAAAAGACCCTGATATTCCGGAAGTGCATCCACCATAAGAATACCCCGGGAATAGCTTTCAGCGATCCGCCGGTCATCAGGTATTTCCAGCAAAATGGGGATGCCTTTTTTTTCGCAATAATAGTGCACACGCTCGTCCCCGCTGCCCATGCGATTGACGATGACGCCAAAAGGAACTTTAAGTTCGTTAACCATATCCACTGCCAGCGAAAGATCGTTCAGACCGAACGGCGTTGGTTCCGTGACGAGTAAAACCATATCGTTATCCCGAATTGCAGCAATGACCGGACACGATGTTCCCGGGGGCGCATCCAGGATGGCCGGTATATCACTTTGTAGACGTTCTCTAACCGCCCTGATCAACGGCGGAGCCATGGCTACACCCACATCCAACCTTCCACTAATGAGCGTGATGTTGTTTAATTTTGTAGTTTCAATTACGCCTATTCGCCTGCCGACTTCCTGAATGGCTTTGGTGGGACAAACCATCGTGCATCCGCCGCAACCGTGACACAATTCAGGAAATATAAGCGGAGCAGTTCCGAAGGTAACAATCGCATGGTATTTGCAAAATTTTCCGCATTCACCACAACCGTTACAAAGCGCTTCATCAACTTGAGGAACAGGAATAGTTACAATTTCCTCTTTGAGTTTGTTGCCTTTGAGAAACAGATGAGCATTCGGCTCTTCCACGTCGCAGTCCAGAAGTTGCACAGGAACGCCAAGCGTTCGTGCCAGGTTTACGGATACAGTGGTCTTACCGGTTCCGCCTTTACCGGAGGCGATAGCTATTTTCATCGCGCACCTCCATGAGTAACAGGAGAGACGATTTCTGCATCATTATTTTTTATCCACAAGAGCGGAAAAACGATATCGCTGGTACAGCAGGGAACCCATACCGCTAAAAATAGAAAGACCGCTACTAAAATGGCGGTTACAACATCGATGGATGTGCCCATTGCCATCATAATGTGAAACAATGACGCCCAGGTGCTTAAAAACACATGAATCGTATGAGAAAATTTCGTTTTTGGATTTATGTACCCTATTGCTATTCCGGCAAAAGCCAGCGGATTTACCAGCCACCATTTTTCGATAAAGCCCAGATGAATGCCGCGATTAGGCATATTGAGCAGCCATTCGCCGGCAAAAGGAATCAGCGAGTCACTCAATGTCGCGATTCCCACCGAACCGATGTACCCGATGACTAATGTGCGCCAAATTCCTCCGTTGGAATGCAGGCGGTACATGGCGGTGGTCACTAAAGCGCTCACCAGCACGTGCAGAGGATGGAGGGTCCAGAAAAGCGTGGACGAAATTTCCCTTGATATCTGGAATTGGATAAAAGCGGCCATGATGACAATGCCCGTTACGGTTCCAAACGCCGTAAAGGGGGCGTGCGCTTTGAGTTCGGTGGCAATCACGACAGCTTTCATGAACGATATCCTCTTTTTCCTCTTTTTATTGCCGTCTCATGGTCAACTTCATCCTGCCAGCCATTTTTCGTGACATTGCGAAGATCAAACTTGGCCGTGTAGGGTTTGATGTCCAGAAGCGGCGTTCCGTCCAGTATATCCACACCGTCCAGATGCAAAATGTTGCCCTCAATGCCAAGTAATTCCACTACACTCAATCCAATAGGGTTTGGGCGGCAGGGCGCACGCGTCGAAAAAATGCCGCGATCAACATCCTGCAAAAATGGCTTAACGATTAGCTGAACCTCTCGCGATTTGTGAAAATGATAAATAAGGTAGATATGCGAAAAATTGCTAAGATCACGCAAACCACCGACAAACTCCGGAAGCAGTTCAACGTACCCCTTGCAGCCTTTGGCGTAAACAGGCTGGATGGGAGTTTCTTCAGCTATCGTATGCTCACTATGGATGATACCGATAGTCCAATAAAGAATTTCACATTTGTTCATACCCAGTGTCCTTCAACATCTGCCGATTTGGATTCATCTAATTTCCCGGCAAGGTAAAGTTCCAGCGCTTCTTTTACGGTGGAGGCAGAAGTATTGTAGATTTTGATGCCTGCCGCTTCCAATACACGAAACGCTTTCGGACCGCAATGCCCGGTAATAAGAGCCTTTACACCAAGTCGGGCGATATTTTGCGCGGACTGAATCCCCGCACCCTGTGCCGCGTTTAAATTCTGTTCGTTATCGATGATCTCGAATGTTTTAGCTTCCAGATCGTAGATAAGAAATTTTGGCGCCCGCCCGAATCTACTGTCCAACGGAGCATTCAGATCATTACCTGATGTTGTAATTGCAATTTTCATTTTTTTATCCTCTTCAATCGTATGTTTTTTTTATTTCTTCCGGCTCCTGCAAAAGATATGCAGCCACTTCACTCATATTGCTATCATTCCAAAAGGAAAGTCGCGCATGCGCATCCATATATTTTTGAGGAATGGGATGGGTCCCTACAACCACCGATAATCCATAGATTGTTTCGATAAATGTCTGGAAATATCGAATGTTCGGACACGGCGGATAACCGACCACCAAACCAGTCGCGAGATGAATGATTTCTGCGCCGTTTTTCTTCATTTCTGCCGGGACATATTCAATATTTCCACCAGGACAACCGCCGCAATTAGAATAACCTGCGATTTCCACCAATTCTGTAAGCGGATAGTGAGAAAAGGCGCCTACACGCTCCCGTAACGCCCGAAAACACTTTCCCCCACCACAATTTTTATAACGAGCACAGATGATAATGCCAATTTTGATCATAATAAAAGTCCTTTTTACAACTTACTAGAATCGGTATTTCCAATTAGAGCAGCGTTGCTGTCTGTATCTTTTTACAAATATTTTGTTACGGTGACAGCGCGAAGCGGCGACTTACGCGCCATCACCGCATTGCATGGATAAGCTCCATGCCAGCTGGCAGAAGAGGCTATTATTTCTGCGCTTCTGTATTCAATTCATCCAGCCGTTTTTTGATGGCATCCAACTCGGTCTTTAGTATTTCAGCCTGATTATTAAGCGCCTGTTTCTCTGTCGCCGGATCGATTTTTTGATACGGAGCGGACATAGTGCTGCCAGCCCAGGCCCATCCTGGGACACCGGTGGCGTAAAACCTGTTACGGAAGCCAAATCCTCCACCGCGTGCACCTCGACCACCGAAACCGGCACCTCTTCCGAAACCCATGCCGAAGCCACGTCCTCCAAATTTATTCATATAACCGGGCACTCCAAAACCCGCACAATAACCGGCACCACGTCCGGTCATCGGTCCCATTCCCATGGGGCCTGTTGCATCTCCTCTTGGCATAATAAAAATCCTCCTTCCCAAGTTTGTTGTGATTTATTCTCTAATTAAAGTTGATCCGCATTGCGGACACTTTTTTTGCATACAGGGAATTCCTCGTTCATGCGGTTCACGATATCCGCATTTTGTGCACAAACAATTTCCTCCCACTCCTGCGGCACGCGCACCGCCCATACGGCCGGCACCCTGACCGCCGCCCATGCCTCTGCCACCACGATTGTTACTATTCATACAAATACCTCCATAATATCTTTTTTAACTCATCTAAAAAACAAAAACAGCAGCCGCCAGCACAGTTGTATAATCACTGTTTTTTAATATACTTGATTGCGTTGAGTTTCGTGTGCCGACAATTTTGCCGCTGATTTTAAATAACTTCTTCTTTTCGTCCCAGCTTTCATCTACATTAAAATCAATTCCCAGCGTGGAAGCCAGCATGGCTGCCGCCAGATCTTCGGCGTAATCACCCGTTTGCCTTTCCGTATAACCGAAGGCGTGGTGTTCGCTGATGTAACCGTAGGTTCTTTTATCAACGGGAATCGCGCAGCCGACGGACGCGGAAATCAGACGGTGAGGTTCATTGCTGCAGCAACGGCTCATTACGCAAAAGGTAATGGCGCCCGGTATAAGTTTTTTAAGACCTTCCGTTCTTGATATAACCTTGCAATGGGGAGGTAAAATACTCGAAACCTGAACAAGATTGCATTTTTCAATGCCGGCATCGCGCAGTGCCAATTCAAAAGAATGAAGTTGCTTTTTGTGCGTTCCTACGCCTTTGGTAAAAAAAAGTTTTTTAGGGATGTACTGGTTCAATATTTTTTCTCCTTCTATTTGTGCATTTTCAAAATAACTGCTATCCGGCAATGCCGCACTATAAATTACCTCCAGTTATTTCTCTTCCGGCGATTTTGCCACCTGTTGCCCGAACAGCCACGCCTACGGCATCCGGGCATGGCAAAAATCTCATGGTCCAGACGGCCATTTTTAAAGGCGGCAAGAACGTCTGTTACAGATCCCCGCACAAAAGAGTATACCTTAATACCCATCGATACGAGGGATGCTTCTAATGGTCTGGAAATAGCTCCGCAGATTAGTACTTTTATCTGATTATCCTTTATCTGATTTGCCCTTCCCACTACATCTACAGCGTTCAGTTTAATCACCGCACGTTTTTGTCCGTTCGTGCCTTCAATTTCCAGAACCAACAATTGATCCGCTGTATCAAAAACAGTAGATATGCAATCTTTCCATATTGACAGGGCAATCTTCATTTAGTCCAAACCTTTGCGATTTGTTGAATAATAGCATTTGCTTTCATGCTTATATAAGAATGCAAGGTAAATGCCAAAAGGGAAAGTGTTTAATTACATTAAAAATAACAATTACTTATTGCATGAATGGATTTGCGTTAAGTGAATAATGGTCGCGATTATGCTACTGGTGTTGCGACTTGATCGCGATAATGCTACTTTTTGAACTTAGTTATTTTTTTCTGTGGAATAGATTAGTAAAAAGGTTTTTTTAAAAAAAGCAAACTTGAAAACATGTGTAATGATGATTGCATAATTATCATGTAATCATGATCTTCAACGTTACTTTCTATTGATGTCCTCAATCTCAGCTTTTTGCATAATTTCTTCCAGTATTCCGGCGGCGTTACCGACCAGTTGAACACAGGGGCGTTTTTGGTAATAGCCGGCTGTTCTTTTTTCCGGAATGGGACTATTCGATTTTTCAGACAGACCCAGCAAATCCCTGCAGATGATGGAGCCATGGATTTCTTTAAACTGATTGGCTAGTTTTTTTATCCTTCGATAGTGTTCGGTCTTGGCGCGATGTTCGTCCGGTTCGGTATAGCCCCAAAACATTCCCGCAACCATGAACATGCCACTGACCGCTCCACAGACCTCGCGGAGCCTTCCCATCCCGCCGCCGAATGAAGAGGTCAGTTTTATGACGGAGCTTCTGTACATTTTCAAATCATCGGCAAATGCCAAAAACACGGCCTGCGCACAATTGTAGCCTTCTTTGAAAAATGTTGTGGCTTTTACCCCTTTGTCATCTTTTTTGTCATTATCCTGGCAGCGTGATGTGTAGTGATTTAATCTTGCGGTACAATGTGCTTTTGTGAATGCCCAGTTGTCTGGCCGTTTGCGGGCAATTCCAGCCGTTTTGCTCGAGAGCTTTGAGGAGATAGGTCTTCTCCAGGTTTTTCAAGGAAATTCCATCGTCATTGGCGATATTTTTTCCGGCAGCCGTGAAGAGAGATTCCGGCAGATGTTTCTTTTCAATAAGTCCGCTTTTGCAGAGAACGAAAGCCCGTTCAATGATATTGGCCAGCTCGCGGATATTACCGGGATAACTGTGGCTCATTAAAACCGCCATCGCGTCGTCGCTTATGCCGGTGATATTCTTTTTTTGAATGATGTTGAAGCAATTGATAAAGTGATCGCACAGCAGGGGGATGTCCTCCATGCGTTCGCGCAGTGGCGGAAGTTTTATCTTAAACACATTAATTCGATAAAACAAATCTTCCCGGAATTGTCCCTGCCGCACAAGTTCCTCAAGCTTTTTGTTGGTTGCGACAATAATACGTACATTATGCTCAATGCTTAGCGTAGCGCCGAGTGGCTCAAAAGTTTTTTCCTGTATAACCCGCAGCAACTTGACCTGCATAGCCGGTGTGATGTCACCGATTTCATCCAAAAATAATGTGCCGTTTTCCGCCAGATGGAATCTTCCGGGTTTGTCTTTCTTTGCGTCGGTAAAAGCGCCCGCCATATAACCGAAAAGTTCCGATTCCAGCAGAGTATCCGGCAGCGCGCCGCAATTGACGGCTATAAACGGCTGTTTTTTTCTCGAGCTTAGATTATGAATAGCGCAGGCGACCAGTTCCTTGCCCGTGCCGCTTTCTCCCTCAATGAGCACAGTGCTGGCACTGTCTGCGATGTCGGGCAGGATATCAAAAAGCTGAAGCATCTGATGATTTTTGGAAATGATATCGGAAAAAGAATACTTCCTCTTGATGGCCTTTCGCAAGTCTTCTTCCACGCTGATATCGCGGAAGGTTTCCACCGCGCCCAACAGCACGCCTTTTTTGTCGCGCAGTAAAGCGGTGGAAATGCTGATGGGAAACCTGTGGCCGTCGGCGTCAATAATCTGCACCTTTTTATTGACAATCGGTTCACCGGTTTTCATGGTGGAACGCAGGCAGCAGCTTTTCTCGCAAATGTCGGCTTTGAGAACGTCCTTGCACAGTTGGCCGATGGCTTCCTCTCTGGGAACGCCGGTAATTTTTTCCGCCGCCCGGTTGAAGGACGTTATCCGCCAATCCTTATTGACCGTGAAGACACCATCGGCAATAGAATCGAGGATAATATTTTGCCCGTCAATAAGATTGAGGGGCAAAGAATTAAGGGTATTTTTTAATTTCATTTCATATCATTAAATTAAATTGTGATTTCAGCCTTCATGGCAGCCTTGCTCATGCTGTGAGCAGGCAATACCGGAATCTTTCAGGTTGCCGGCAAGCCATCTTTCAACGACATCTTTTACATTACCGGAACAGCCGCGCAAAACCTGGATTCCGTTGTTTCCCAAAACGTTTACAGCTCCTTGTCCCATGTTTCCGGCCAGCATTAACGCAACACCTTTTTCAGCCAGTGTCTGGGCGATATTGGATTTACAACCACAGCCGGCAGGTGAAGGAATTTTTTCCTCCGCTGTGATTTTTTTCTGGCTGTCGATGGTGAATATGGTAAAATATTCACAATGACCGAAATGTTCGTCTATTTGATTTTGATAAGATGGTAACGCGATTTTCATATATTTCTCCTTTTATAAAGTTATTTATTTTTTCCCATACCGAGCCTTCTTTCACGACCGCAGGGTTTTGTTTCGTTAAAAGCAACTTCTCCGCCTTCGATTTTCAGGGCTTTGCCGTTGAGCAGAACGTCGGCTATTTTTTTATGCGCGGTTTCGATGATTCTACCGAATGTCTGGCGGGAAATATTCATTTGTTCCGCCGCCTCTTCCTGATACAATTGCTCGTAATCTGCCAGGCGAATCGACTCGAATTCATCAAGAGTCAGTACAACTTCTTCCAGGTCAACGGTGGGTATTCCCCGCGGCTTGAAATAATTCTTGTCGGGCATTCCGCAGACATTACGATAGCATTTTGGTCTGGCCATTTCTTTTAGTACTCCTCTGTAAGTATTATAAGCATATGCTCATAACTTGTCAAGGGCTGAATTAAGTTTTGGTTGATTATTCGCCTTCGGCCAGTTGTGCCAGCGCCCGGCGATCAAGAATGGTTATGACACGACCTGCTGTGGAGAGCATACCGTCGTTGGCCATTTTTCTCAAGGCACGGGATAGAGCTTCCGGTGTAGCGCCCAAAATCTTGGCCAGTTCACGTTGGGAAATCGTCAATTCCACGCTGGCTTTTTTATTGTCGGTTTTTTTCGGCAATAACTGATGTAGAAAAGAGGCCAACCGTCCTGGAATTTCTTTTAAAGCAAGCGATTCGATGAGTTCCATGGAATCTTTGAGACGCTGCGACAGAATCTGAATGATATTAAACAATATGGCCGGTTCCTTCCTGGCGGTTTCCTCCATAACCGTACCGGGAATCAGCAAAACTGAACTTTCAACAATCGCCATGGCGTTAGCGGGAAAAGCATTTGTTGCAAACGCAGTGCAGAGACCAAATGGATCTCCCGGACCGAGCAGTTGTAATGTCTGCTCCTTTCCATCAACGGAACTCCGATAGAGTTTTAGCTGTCCTGAAATGACGACATAAAAAGCCCGGATAGAATCGTCTTCACCGATAACCATCTCGCCAGGTTTAAATTTCCTGACGATGGACTGTGAAATCAGGAATTTAATATTTTCCTGAGAGACGCCTTGAAATAGAACGATGTCTTTTATTTGTCCACTGAGATCCACTTAAAAAATTTTCTCCCGTGTTGATTCAGATCAATGAAATAATAAATGTCATCGTATATTCATAAAATCAAAAAACATGTGATTTTTTATCACATACTTGAAAGATAAACAAAATAAATTATCGATAAGGAGGAAATAAAATGAGTAATCCTGAATATGTAAAACATGCGAGCGATAGTGATTTCAATACCATGGTTTTGCAAGAAATGAAACCGACATTAGTTGATTTCTGGGCCCCCTGGTGCGGTCCTTGCCGGGCAATAGGACCGATTCTGGAGGAACTTGCTGCTGAGTACAATGAGCGGGTCAACATTGTAAAAGTTAATGTCGATGATAATCCGGCAACGGCATCCCGGTATGGAATACAAAGCATACCAACGTTAATATTTATTAAAAACGGTCAGGTGCTGGAGACAAAGATTGGCTTGTTATCCAAAAATCAGCTTGCAGAATTGCTGAGTAAAAACCTGAATTAACGGAAAAAAGGGAAGGCGGTAACCGCCTTCCCTTGAAAAGAAAGGCAAAAAAATGAATGATACATTAATTTTTCTTTTAATCCTGGCAGTATGGATTTTCGTGCAGGCATGGCTTCTACCGCGCCTGGGCATCTCCACCTGAGTGCGGGAAGCTTGTCCGGTCGAGGACAAGAAGGAAAAATCTGCAGTGGTAGAAAACAAGAGAAACAACTAACTGGCATTAACCGGGTTGATAGGTTTTTGCCCATTGTATGTGCCCTTTAAAATTTCCACGATTGGAAAGTCTAAGTAAAACTAAAAAATAAATTAATACGAACGCAAAAGAAAAGCTGGCGTGATTCTTATTCAGTAACATAATTCATTGTCCCGGGTTCCATTACTGATACAAGATTATTCAATTATGCATAAGGTAGTTCCGATAAAGTTTTATCCATTGTGAAAAAAAGATAGCTGTGGTAACAACTTGCCTCATCTCGTTAGCATTATATTAAGGGTTTAGTAATGCAAAAAATTATAAACAAAGTTCACGCTCATATGCCGTACCATCTTTTACCGCGGTATTTGGAATCTGTTCTTCAACAGAAACTTAATCTGGAAATATATTTTCACCACTGGGTTTTGCAGGATTTGGATAAAGCAAAATGTCTGGAAACAGCCAAACTGCTTGCTGAAAACGGGTTAAAAGTAACTTTTCATGCTCCTTTCTTGGATCTGCGTCCGGCGGCGCTGGATGATGAAATCAGGAAAGCAAGTCTTGAACGGATTAAACAAGTTTTCGATTTGGCGCCTTATTTTCATCCCTTAAAAATCGTCTGCCATCCGTCCTTTGACGATCGTTATTATGTATCGGCTGATGATTTGTGGCTGGAAAACAGCGTCAAAACATGGACAAAGTTGATTGAGCTGGCTAAAAATTATCAGACCATTATTGCTCTGGAAAATGTGTATGAAAAAAATCCGTATATTTTACGCCGTCTTTTCGATGCGTTGTCTTCGGATAATATTTGTTTTTGTTTCGATACGGGACATTTTAATGTATTTTCTCATGAACCTCTTGATATTTGGCTGAAAGAACTGGGGAAATATTTAGGACATCTTCATTTGCATGATAATTTCGGACGACTGGATGAGCATCTTCCGGTAGGCAACGGTACATTTCCTTTTGCAAAATTTTTTCAAATTCTTAAAAAAATAAAAGTGAAACCAACTATAACACTGGAAGCTCATAATCCCGATACTTTCCTGCAGTCGGTAAAGAATGTTAAAAATATGAAATTTTTATAATTTTAGATTGGTTGAGTTTTTCAGAGGGCAACATTGTTAAAGTACATTGTAAAAAGAATATTGTTTATGATTCCGCTTCTGCTGGGTATTACGATTATTTGTTTTTTCGTTATGCATCTGGCCCCCGGTTCACCCACCGACTTGCAGACTCAGATGAATCCAAAGGCTTCCGCGCAGATGAAGGAGCGTCTTCAGACTTTATATGAACTGGATAAACCGGTTCATATTCAATATTGGTCATGGCTGAAAAAAATCAGCAGAGGAGATCTGGGAATTTCCTTCTCGTCAGACCGCCGGCCGGTAGGCGCGAAGATAATGGAGAGACTGCCCATCACCATCATAATAGAGTTGCTATCTCTACTGATTATTATCGCCATTGCCATCCCTATAGGGGTGCTTTCCGCCGTCCATCAAAATTCGCTCTTTGATAAAGTCGCCGGCGTTTTCGTATTTATCGGATTTGCGATTCCAACTTTCTGGCTGGCTTTATTATTAATGATATTTTTCGGCATTAATCTGGGATGGTTGCCCATTTCCGGGTTGCGTTCTTTAAATTACGAGTATCTTACTCCATGGGCGCAGTTTGTTGATTTGGCCAAGCATTTAATTTTACCGTTATTCATTTCTTCTTTTGGAGGATTGGCCGGTCTTTCCCGTTACATGCGCGCGAACATGCTGGAAGTTATAAGGCAGGATTACATTATGACCGCCCGCGCCAAGGGATTAAGCGAAAGAGATGTAATTTACAAACATGCGCTGCGTAACGCGCTTCTGCCGGCTATAACAATCCTGGGCCTTTCGATTCCCGGCCTTATCGGTGGTAGTGTTATCTTCGAAACAATTTTTGCTATTCCGGGTATGGGTCAGCTTTTTTATATGTCGGTTATGGCCAGAGATTACCCGACGATTATGGGCATTTTGCTCATTGGAGCAATTTTAACACTTATAGGCAATTTGATTGCGGATGTTTCGTATGCAATAGCGGACCCGCGCATCCGTGTTTCTTGACAACTTTGGAAAATAGTCAATGTGTCACTTCGAACGAATGTGAGAAGTCTTATAAGCCAATCAAAGAAAGATTTCTCGTCGCTTTGCTTCTCGAAATGACACAAGATAAATTATGCAAAGGTTTCATAATGACGGTATTAACAATATGAATTTTTGGGAGACATTATACAAAAATAAATTGATGCTGGCTGGCAGTGGCCTTGTTTTGTTGCTGTTGTTTGTTTCGATTCTGGCGCCGTGGCTGGCTCCTTACGATCCCGGTCAAATTGATTTGACCAATGTTCTGGCATCGCCATCCCTGAAACATTTATTCGGTACGGATCAATTGGGGCGCGATGTGTTGTCGCGGATGATCTGGGGCGCGAGGATTTCATTAAAAGTAGGATTTGTGGCGACCGGTGTGGCTATAATTATCGGGACTCTCCTTGGATCTGTAGCGGGCTATTACGGAGGATGGGTGGATTCGGTAATAATGCGGTTTGTGGATATTATGCTTTGCTTTCCCACTTTTTTCCTGATTCTGGCGGTAATTGCTTTTCTGGAACCTTCTATCTGGAATATCATGGTCATTATCGGTCTGACAGGATGGATGGGTGTCACGAGACTGGTGCGTGCCGATTTCATTTCCTTACGGGAGAGGGATTTTGTGAAGGCGGCCAGAGCCATAGGAGCAGGTGATATGCGGATTATTTTTTTACATATTCTTCCCAATGCCATGGCTTCAATTCTGGTTGCCGCGACTTTGGGCATTGCGGGGGCGATACTAACCGAATCGGCTTTGAGTTTCTTAGGAATTGGCGTGCAGCCGCCTACGCCCAGTTGGGGCAATATTTTAACTGCCGGTAAAGATAACATCGATATCGCCTGGTGGTTGTCTCTTTATCCCGGACTTGCTATATTGGTTACCGTTGTAGGTTATAACCTTCTGGGAGAAGGAATAAGAGATTTGCTCGATCCGCGCCTGAAAAAATGAAGTGTCCCGTATGGTGTTCGCTCAAACTAATTGTTTGAGTCTTGATTAAATTGTAAAAATGTAATAGTAGTCGGCTCGTCAATTTACGCAAGGAGAATAAAAATGTCCCAAAAAGTTGATGCAGAAATAACTGACCTTGATAAACGTATCATCTCACGCAAAATCTTAGCCGGTGAGACTTCCGAAAAAGAACTGCAAAATCTTTTGAAGAAACTTCCTGATTTGGCAGAAAATGCCGAAGAAGTCTGTCCCGATGATAATGAAAAATAGTCTCTTATGATTATTGATTCCCACGCCCATCTGGAAATGAGTGAGTTCGATTCCGACCGTGAGGAAGTTATCAGGCGGGCCACAGACGCGGGAGTCGGTTTTATTATTACCGTGGGAATAAATTTAGAGTTCAGCCTCAAAGCCGTCAGTCTTGCCCAAAAAAATAAAAATATTTATGCATCAATCGGCGTGCATCCTCATGATGTAGATAGAGCCGATAATAGAACCTACGACGCTCTTAAAGAACTTGCGCATAAGCAGAAACAAGTAATTGTTGCTTACGGCGAAATCGGGCTGGATTTTTTCCGCAATATTTCATCTCAGAAAAAACAACTGGAAGCGTTTGGCGGGCAACTGGAATTAGCGCAGGAACTTAATCTGCCTGTCATCATCCATGATCGTGAAGCTCATAAGCAATGTATCGAAATTGTTAAATCTTCAGGGGTACGCCGGGGAGTATTTCATTGTTTTTCGGGAGATTATGAAATGGCTAAAAAATGCATTGATCTCGGATTTTACATATCTGTTCCCGGAGTCGTAACGTTTGCCAAAGCCAAAACAATTCAGGATGTCGCCGGGCGCACCCCGCTTTCTTCTTTATTGCTGGAAACGGACGCGCCTTATCTTGCGCCCATTCCTTACCGGGGCAAAAGAAACGAGCCTTCTTTCCTTATTCACACAGCCAAAAAGGTGGCGGAAATCAAAAAGATTCCATGGGAAGAGGTTGCCCGTGTAACTACTTGCAATACAATGAATCTTTTTGGTATTGAAGCTTCCGGTAAAAATTAGCTGTATATCTTAAGTAAATATTATTATATTAAAATCGAAATGATGAAAAATAACCTGAAAGCCGTTGTTCTTCTCAGCGGAGGGATTGATTCCGCTACGACACTGGCTATTGCGAAAAACGAAGGATTTGATGTCTATGCGTTGAGCTTTCGCTACGGGCAAAGGCATGCTATAGAGTTGGAAGCAGCCAAACGTATTGTTCAACACGGGAAAGTCGCCGAGCATCTGATAATCGATATCGATTTGCGCCGAATCGGCGGTTCCGCTTTAACTGCGGATATCGATGTTCCCAAGGCCAGAAGCATAGAACAGATGGGTGGAAATATTCCGGCAACTTATGTTCCGGCACGCAACACTGTATTTCTTTCTTATGCCTTGGCCTGGGCGGAAGTCATCGGAGCCGACGATATTTTTATTGGAGTAAACGCTCTGGACTACAGCGGCTATCCGGATTGTCGTCCCGAATATATTTTCGCGTACGAACAAATGGCTAATCTGGCGACAAAGGCATGTGTGGAAGGCGGGAAGAAATTAAAAATTCACGCGCCGCTCATAGAGCTGAGTAAATCGCAAATTATCCGGCAGGGTATTGACCTGGGAGTGGATTACAGCCTGACGCACAGTTGCTACGATCCTTCTGCATCAGGTGAAGCCTGTGGGGAATGTGATTCATGCCTGTTGCGTTTGAAAGGATTCAGAGATGCCGGTCTGGAAGATCCTGTAAAATATAAAAAGTGAAGGAAGGTTTTTGAGATATTTCGTCAAGGAAATATTTTACTCAATTCAGGGCGAGGGTTTTTATTCCGGTCGTCCGGCTGTTTTTTGCCGTTTCGCCGGTTGTAATTTATGGTCGGGAAAAGAAACCGATCGTGAAATGGCCGTTTGTAAATTTTGCGACACCGATTTTGTCGGTTGTGACGGACCGGAAGGCGGGGAATTCTCCAGACCGGAACAGCTGGTGGAAAAAATTTGTAAATTGTGGCCGCATAAAAATCCAAAAACAATCCGGCCTTTTGTCGTGTGCACAGGTGGTGAGCCGTTGTTGCAGTTGGATGCGGAATTGATAGAGGCTTTTCACAGTAAAGAATGTGAAATAGCAGTTGAAACCAATGGTACACTTTTACCGCCGTTGGGAATTGATTGGATATGCGTCAGCCCCAAAGCCGGTGCTAAATTATTGTTGCGTTCCGGGAATGAATTGAAATTAGTTTTTCCTCAGCCGGGTGCGGAACCGGAAAAATACGAGACACTGGACTTTCAGCATTTTTTTCTGCAGCCGCTGGATTCATCCGAGCGCGAGTTGAATACTCAATCGGCACTGGAATATATACTGGCTCATCCCCAGTGGCGATTGAGTTTGCAGATACAAAAAATTTTAGGTATGAAATAAGGACATTAAATGGAAATATTCAAGATATTTAAATTTGATGCGGCCCATTGTTTGCCCAAGGTAAAGCCGGGACATAAATGCTCACAAAAACACGGACATTCTTTTGTTGTTGAGATACATATTTGCGGCCCGGTTAATTTGAATTCCGGCTGGGTGGTGGATTTTGCCGATATTGAAAAGGCCTTTAAACCGCTCCATGATCAACTGGATCATAAATATTTAAACGACATTGAAGGGCTTGATAATCCAACATCGGAAAACATAGCCAAATGGATATGGAAACATCTTCATTCGACGCTGCCCCAATTGACTAAAGTTATTATTAGGGAAAATCCCGACGCTGGCTGCATCTACCGGGGTGAAGAATAAAGAAGATTTCTATTTTGCCAAAGTTTATTTTAGATAAAACAAAAATAAGGAATATCACATACTACATATGCATATTCTCAAAAAGGAATTCTTGCGGGTTCTCTTCATTATTTTTTTTGCGGCATTAGTATTGATTCTGATTGCCGGATGTTCTACCGAAAAGACTTCAGTCAAACAGGGTAAATCTGTACCTGTTGTATCTCTTCCACAGCCACCGCAGCAGGAAGTGAAGCAGGCAGAACAAAAACAAATTCAACAATATCCGGTAATAAATGTCTCTAAAGAGCTGAAAAAATATACAGAGGCTCTGGAGAAACAATGCGTGAAATACGGTTGGACGGATATCAAGCCGCAGGAAATACCATGGGAATATTATCGCACGACAAAGAAAAAACGGCCGCTGATTTTTGCTCACTTTGGCGATTTAGAAAAAAATTGTGTTCTTTTTCTGGGCGGTGTCCACGGTGATGAGCTGCCGACTGTTTATCTAATGCTTAAACTTGCTCACTATATCAAAGACAATCCGCAGATTTTCAAAGATAAATGTATTGTCATCGCGCCGCTTGTTAATCCCGATGGTTTTTTTGCGAAAGTTCCTAGGCGGGTTAATGCAACCGGAATTGATCTTAATAGAAACTTTCCTACCAAAGACTGGTATTCCAAATCTCTAAAACAGAAGAATGGAAAAAGCCGAAAAGGTAAACGTTATTATTCCGGGTCAAAACCGGCATCGGAACAGGAAACCATGTTTCAGATTGCTTTAATAAAAAGGTTCAGCCCGCAAAAAATACTTTCTGCTCACTCACCGCTGAATTTCTTCGATTATGATGGCCCTTCGTCTGATTTGGATTCATTTGAACGCTGGCTGGAAATGATAAGCAGAGAATCGCAACATCCTTTAAAGAAATTTAGATTTTACCCCGGTTCGTTGGGAAATTATGCGGGCAATGAAAGAAGTATTTTTACATTGACATTAGAATTGCCTACCTCCAACCCCGGTAAGGCTAAAGAATATTACAACAGATTTCAGACATCGATTATAAAATTTATCAATCTTTCTGTTTCGGAAGGTAATTAGATGCCTGATTTACTGCGGTTTGGAAACAATAATCAATGATAAGGTGTGAAGATGTACCTGTTTGATAAAGACATTTTGCTGGAACAAAAAGGCGAATTTAATTTTGAAGGAATTGTGGCTCCTCACTGGTCAATCAATGCAAATCCCAACGGCGGATATCTGACGGCCTTTCTGGCCGCGGCCATGCAAAAAAAGAGTGATAAAAAATGGCCGGTTATCGTCACCGCGAACTTTCTTGCCAAGTGCGAGACGGAAAAACAATCCAAAGTAACGGTTGAAGCAATTTCCACAGGATATTCATTGAATCGCTATCAGGCCGGTCTGTTTCAGGATGGTACGGAAAGAACCCGTGCCTGGGCGACTTTTATGGATGAGAGCAGCTGCGACAAGAGCGCGAACCGCTATGAAAAAGATGCTCCGGAAATGCCTCCACGGGAAGAATGTTTTCTCTTCCCTCATGTGCCGAAGTACACGCTATACGATCACATGGATGTATTACTCGCATCGTCGTGCGCAGGCTGGATTAAAGGCGAAAAAGATCTATCACCGCAGTCCGAACAAAAAGGCTGGATAAAATTCAGGGATAACCGTCCCGTTGATACTCTCGCTCTTCTTTTAATGGCTGATTCTTTTCCACCACCGGTACTCGCCAGTCACGGAATCGTTGCATGGGTGCCCACTATTGAATATTCAGTAAGTGTCAGAGACATACCCGACACAGCGTGGATAAAAGCAGTTTTCCGCTCTCATTATCTGACCTGCGATATTGTTGAAGAAGATGGTGAACTCTGGGATGAAAACGGTAAGCTTTTGGCAATATCGAGGCAGATTGCCCAGTTTAGAAGATATTAGCCCAGATTGCGCAATAGAAGAAAATGAAA
>AWGX01000252.1 GCA_000495415.1 Smithella sp. ME-1
CCCGCCGGGCTCTTGACGAGCTCCCATTCGTAACCAAAGAGAACGTCGAAGTAACCGCTATCCCACTTGGTGGGATTGGGCTTCCAGGCGCCTTCAATGCCGCTGGAGGTGGTGTGTACACCCTTACCGGCGCCGAAGCGGTTCTTCCAGCCCAGGCCTTGCTCTTCGATCGGGGCGGCTTCGGGTTCGGGACCGACCAGCTTCGGATCGCCCGCTCCGTGGGCCTTGCCGAAAGTGTGTCCACCGGCAACGAGGGCCACGGTTTCTTCATCGTTCATTCCCATACGGCCGAAGGTCTCACGTACATCGCGGCCTGAAGCCACGGGATCTGGTTTGCCGTTGGGACCTTCGGGATTGACATAGATCAGACCCATTTGTACCGCAGCCAGCGGATTCTCGAGATCGCGGTCGCCGCTGTAGCGTTTGTCGCCCAGCCATTCGGCTTCAGAACCCCAGTAGACGTCCTCTTCCGGTTCCCAGATATCCTCACGACCGCCACCGAAGCCGAATGTCTTGAAGCCCATTGTCTCCAGAGCGACGTTGCCGGCCAGTATCATCAGATCGGCCCAGGATATTTTCCGGCCGTATTTCTGCTTGATCGGCCAGAGCAGACGGCGTGCCTTGTCGAGGTTCACGTTGTCCGGCCAGCTGTTGAGGGGTGCAAAACGCTGATTGCCGGTGCCGCCACCGCCGCGGCCATCGCCGGAGCGGTAAGTTCCCGCGCTGTGCCAGGCCATGCGGATCATCAGCCCACCATAGTGGCCCCAATCGGCAGGCCACCATTTCTGCGAATCGGTCATCAGCGCCGCGAGATCTTTCTTAACCGCCGCGAGATCAAGTTTCTTGAATTCCTTGCGGTAGTTGAAACCCTTGCCCATCGGATTGGACTTGGAGGAATGCTGATGCAGAATATCGAGTTTCAACTGATTCGGCCACCAGTCACGGTTCGACGTGCCTTTACCGGTTACTTGCTTGTTTGTCCCGCCCGTTACCGGGCACTTACTGTCTTCATTCATAATGTTTCCTCCTTTTATAGTGATCCAGTTAAATTATGTTTGCTTTTTTACTTTAAATAATCTCTCTCCCCATTTGTTTCCTTTGTTCTTCATTTCACTTATCAGGAATTATTCCAGATTTAATAACAAAAAATATTAAATCATAAAAAACATTTAAAAAGATTTGTTGCGCTGTTTGTAACCGGATATTGATCATCCTTTGCTTTTAGTACATTCTACACAGTATCCGTAATATTCCAGTCTGTTCTTTGTAATCATAAAGCCCGTTTTTTTGGCAATCTCACTCTGATTCAAAGAAACAGGAATATCGAAATCAGTAATTTTCCCGCAATGTTGACAGATAAGATTGACATGCTCTTCAAGGTTACCCTCACAGCGGTTTTCCTTCCCGTCAAACTCAAGCGATTTGATAATTCCATACCGGGACAGTTCATTAATATTTGCATATACTGATGAGAGGCTAAGGCCGGGACATTTCTTTTTCGCTTCTTTGTATATGAAGCGCGCCCCGGGATGAAGATGACCTTTCCTGAGCAATACATCAATGATGGCAAGCCTTTGACTCGTAAGTCTAAGGCCCTTATCTTGAAGCTTTTGTATGATTGATTCTTTCGTCAACATATCTTATCCGGATTCATTCCGATTAATTTTCTATATGCTACTTTAGTAATTGTCAAGCAGTTTTTTGAATGGGGAAAAGTAATTATTTTACAAATCAGCACTTGTAATGCTTTCCGGATTACAAAAATCAAGGTGAAAAAACTTTAGCAGATAAGAGATATTTATACAATTATTCGGTTAGCCGAAATCAATCGATTGATTGAATGTTTAATTCGTCCAGTATGGCAATATTATATCTTCACCATTAGTAATTCCATTTTAAAATCAAAAATGATAATAAGATTTTATGTATGCCAATATCGCTTTAAACATACCTTCAGATAAACTCTTCACCTACGAAATTCCCACGAATTTGGAGCGGGAAGTTGAAATCGGTAAGCGCGTATTCGTTCCTTTTGGCAATAAAAAACGCACCGGTTTTATTGTTGGAATAAATAAATCCTGCGATCTGAAAAATACAAAATTTATTGCTGAAGTACTTGATAATGAAGCTCTTTTCAACGAAAGCGATCTTGATTTTTATAAGTGGATTGCCAATTATTTTATGTATCCGCTGGGCAAGACGCTGGCCGAACTTATTCCTTCCGGTGCAGAAAAAAAAGATATCTTTTGGATAATTCCTTTAATATCGGAAACGGATATCCTTCTGACGCCGGTTCAGCAGAAACTGGTGGAATTTTTACAACAGTATCCTCAAGGTATCGCTCTTAACAGCATAAGCAAAATCAGCGGTTTGAAAAATGTTTCTTCTGCGGCCGGAAAATTACAATCGGCGGGACTTGTTCAAATAGAAAAAAAACAAAGCCGGCAACTTTCTCCTCTAAGCGAAAAAATTGTAATCCTTGAAGAAGGCAAAAGTTCCGACACAAAACTAACAGACAAGCAGAAAAAAGTCATCGAATTTATCCAAAAGACCGGGGAAATATCTTTGAATAACCTGATTGAAGAATCCAGTATCTCCGGCTCTGTTATCAAACGATTACAGGAAAAAGGAATTATCAGTTTAACAGACAAAGAGAAAACACGTACAGCTTCTTTTAATTCCCGGATCGGTCAAAATAAAAACCGGATAATTCCCAATAATCAGCAGGAACAAGTACTGAAAGATATTTACAGTCATCTGGAGAAAAACGTTTTTACTCCGGTTCTGCTCCATGGAGTTACAGGCAGCGGAAAGACGGAAATATATCTAAAAGCCATCGAAAAAGTTCTGAAAGACGGCGGTTCCGCGATTTACCTTGTTCCGGAAATAGTTCTTACGCCGCAGTTGATATCGCGCGTTGTTGGAAGATTTGATGAAAAACAAATAGCCATTTTGCACAGCAGCATCGCTGAATCGGTACGTTATGATCAATGGCGGCAGATTAAACGCGGCCGGATAAATCTGGTTATCGGCACGCGCTCCGCTATTTTTGCCCCATTGCAAAACTTGAAACTGATCGTTGTGGATGAAGAGCATGATTCATCCTATAAGCAGGATGAAAGGCTTTGTTACAACGCCCGTGATATGGCGATTTTGAAAGCAAAGATGTCCAATGCTGTTGTAATTACAGGCTCGGCCACCCCCAGTGTGCATACCTACTTCAACGCGCAAATAAAAAAATACCAATATTTGGAACTACCCGAACGGGTTGATGAAAAACCAATGCCGACTGTCGAAATTATCGACATGAAGGCACAAAAGGAAAAATCAGGCAAAGTTCCCATATTGTCCGACACCCTTATCGAAACAATAAAAGAAACTCTCAGGAAGAAAGAGCAGGTTTTACTCTTTCTTAATAAACGCGGCTTTGACACCTTTTTAGTTTGCGCAGACTGCGGTTACAATTTCCGCTGTCCGAATTGCGCTGTTTCTTTGAAAAATCACGTCGCGGAAGGCATGATCAAATGTCATTACTGCGACTATAAGATAAAATCTCTGCCTCTTTGCCCCTCCTGCAAAAACAGCCGCATTTTAAGTTACGGAATCGGAACACAAAAACTGGAAAAAGAAATCGAAAATATCTTTCCTCAGGCGCGAATACAGAGGATGGATTCCGACACTACCTCCAAAAAGGGAACTCAGGAAAAAATTCTTCAGGCACTGGAACAAAGAAAGATCGACATACTTATCGGTACACAGATGATTACCAAAGGGCATGACTTCCCTTTTATTACACTGGTGGGAGTTATTTCCGCCGATACTTCTCTGAATATGCCGGATTTCCGGGCCGCGGAAAAAACTTTTCAACTGATAACACAGGTGGCCGGGCGCGGCGGACGCGGAGATACTCCGGGTAAAGTAATAATTCAGACATTCAATCCGGAACATTACGCTTTAAAACACGCGCAAAACCATGATTACAAAACATTTTATGAAGAAGAAATCGAATCCCGCAAAGCGTTACGTTATCCGCCGTTAAGCAGGATTATTAATTTACGCCTTTCATCTGTAAAAAAAGACCTGTTGATGGAAGAGGCACACAGATTAGGCAAACTGGCTAAAAAACTTAACGCACAGCATGGAAATACGGCGGAAATTATTGGCCCGGCGGAATCGCCCCTTACTAAAATCAGAGGACGCTTCCGCTGGCAGATGCTGATTAAAGGTAATGACATAAATATGTTGCATCAAATCGCGAAGAAAATCATAGATGGAAATAAAAACAATCAGGTGAAGATTGTTGTTGATGTGGATCCGGAAAGTTTCATGTAGTTCCGGTTCTAAAAGAGGTTGCTATTCCTTTCTTATGTCATTCCGAGCTTATGCGAGGAATCTTAAAGCATTGATATAGAAAGATTTCTCCCTACGGTCGAA
>AWGX01000253.1 GCA_000495415.1 Smithella sp. ME-1
GCGCCTTGCCTCTGGAGCTTTTTACGAGGCCTTAACGATTAATTGAAGGTGAAAGAAATGACCGAAAAAGAAATAATGGCTTCGGCCAATGAATACATAATGAATACATACAAACGCTTTCCGGTTGTTTTAACGAAAGGCGATGGGGCAAGACTATGGGACATCAATGGCCGTGAATATCTCGATTTCGTTGCCGGTATCGCTGTTTGCAGTCTGGGACATTCACATCCACAGGTTGTTGCTGCCGTGAAAGAACAATTGGATAAATTAACCCATGTTTCCAATTTATATTATACCCAGCCTCAGACGCAATTAGCAAAACTGCTGGTGGAGAACTCTTTTGCAGATAAGATTTTTTTCTGCAACAGCGGTGCGGAGGCCAACGAAGCGGCCATAAAACTTGCGCGAAAATATGCTCATGAGAATATGGGACCCGACAGGTTTGAGTTAATTACAATGAAAGATTCATTTCACGGCCGGACGATGGCGACAATTACGGCAACTGGTCAGGAAAAGTTTCAGTATGGTTTCACGCCTCTACTGGAGGGTTTTACTTATGTGCCCTTTAATGATTTGAAAGCTTTGGAGAAAGCTATTTCCGGTAAAACATGCGGAGTAATGCTGGAGCCGATTCAGGGCGAAGCCGGTGTCAATATTCCGGATGAGAATTATCTGTCTGAAGTACGCAGGATTTGCGACCGGCACGGCATTCTGTTGATTCTTGACGAGGTACAAACAGGAATCGGCCGAACAGGGAAGTTATTCGCTTATGAACATTCCGGAATAAAACCGGATATAATGACGCTGGCTAAAGCTTTAGGTAACGGTTTGCCGGTGGGAGCGATGATGGCGACTGATAAAGTAGCGAAAGCTTTTGTCCCCGGCAATCACGCATCTACATTCGGCGGTAATCCTTTGGCAATGGTTGCAGCGGTTGCTGTCATAGAAACTATTTTACGGGAAAAAATTCTGGAAAATTGTCAAAATGTCGGCGAATATTTTTTATTGCAATTAAAAAAGCTTCAGCAAAAATACAGGATTATTACCGAAGTAAGGGGCAGGGGACTGATGCTGGCCTTAAAATTAGATATAGAAGCTGCCGATGTTGTCAATGAGTGTCTTCAGCAGGGATTGCTGATCAATTCCACCGGAGGGAAAACATTGCGATTTGTGCCACCGTTAATTATTACTACCCACGATGTTGACAGGGCGATTGAAGTGCTCGATAGGGTAATGGAGGGCAAATGAAAAAAGATCTGTTGAATATTTCCGACATGGAAGAGTCTGATTTTGAAAAAATATGGTCGAAAGCCAGAAAGCTTAAAAAAGATTTAAAAAACGGGAAAACTCACAATTCTCTTCAGGGAAAAACGCTGGGGATGATTTTTGATAAGTCTTCTACCAGGACAAGAATATCTTTTGAAGTCGGCATGTATCAGTTGGGCGGGATTGCGTTGTTTTTAACGTCCCGCGATACGCAAATAGGACGCGGTGAAACTATTTCCGATTCGGCTCAGATGATGTCACGTTATTTGAACGGAATTATGATCAGGACATTTTCTCAGAAGAGTGTTGAAGATTTTGCCCGTTATGCTACGATTCCAGTAATTAACGGTTTGACTGATCTTTTACATCCCTGTCAGATATTGAGTGACTTGTTTACGATAAAAGAAAAGAAAGGATCTTATGATGGTCTGAAGATAGCATATATCGGAGATGGTAACAATATTGCCAATACCTGGATTGAAGCTGCCGCAAAATTGCCGATTCAATTATCGCTGGCCTGCCCGGAAGGTTACAATCCGGACAGGAAAATTATGGCCAAAGGAAAAAAAGAGGCAAGAGAAGGTATTACTCTTTATTCGGATCCGATGGATGCTGCAAAGGATGCTGATGTTTTGTACACGGATGTGTGGGTTAGTATGGGGCAGGAATCAGAAAATGAAGAAAGAAAAAAAATATTTAAAAACTATCAAATCAATAAAAGACTTTTGAAGGAAGCGAAGAAAAATGCAATTGTCATGCATTGTTTGCCGGCGCACCGTGGAGAAGAGATTGCCTCCGATGTTATCGACGGTCCGCAATCTGTTGTTATTGATCAGGCGGAAAACCGTTTGCATGTGCAAAAGGCAATTCTGGAAATACTACTTTAGGGAGGACAAACATTGTCAAAAGGTATCAAAAAGGTTGTTTTGGCGTATTCAGGCGGACTGGATACATCCGTAATTGTGCGCTGGCTTATTGAAACATATAAGTGTGAGGTTGTTTGCTTCGCAGCTGATCTTGGGCAAAAGGAAGAATTAACAGGTCTGAAAAAAAAGGCTGTTAATACCGGTGCCAGTAAGATTTATATAGAAGATTTAAAGGAAGAATTCGCGCGCGATTTCGTGTTTCCCGCATTGCGTGCCAACGCGATTTATGAGGGAACGTATCTTTTAGGGACATCGCTTGCACGACCTTTAATAGCCAAAAAGCAGATTGAAATAGCGAAGAAGGAAAAAGCTGATGCAGTATCGCACGGGGCAACAGGCAAAGGAAATGATCAGGTACGGTTTGAGCTTACATACTATGCTTTAAATCCGTCAATAAAAATTATCGCTGCCTGGAAGGATGATAACTGGAAATTCGATTCACGGGAATCAATGATTGATTATGCTAAAAAATATAAAATTCCCATTCCCCTGACCAAGGCGAAACCGTACAGCTCCGATCGCAATCTGTTGCATATTTCACATGAAGGGGGAATTCTGGAAGATCCCTGGGCTGAGGCTCCGGAAGATATTTTTGTGCTGACTAAATCTCCTGAAGCGGCTCCGGATAAACCCACCTATCTGGAGATTGACTTTAAAAAGGGTAATCCTGTGGCTGTAAACGGCAAAAAGATGTCACCGGCAAATCTTATGAATTACATGAATACGATTGCCGGAGCCAACGGAATTGGACGGATGGATATGGTGGAGAATCGTTTTGTTGGAATGAAATCCAGGGGTGTTTATGAGACTCCCGGAGGCACAGTGCTTTGGGCTGCGCATCGTGCAGTGGAATCCATTACCATGGACCGCGAGGTAATGCTCATGCGGGATTCGCTGATACCGAAATATGCACAGCTTGTCTATAATGGTTTCTGGTATTCACCCGAAATGAAGACTCTCCAGACCTATATAGACGCGACTCAGGAAAATGTAACAGGCACGGCACGAATGAAATTGTACAAGGGGAATTGTAAAGTTGTCGGAAGAAAATCGCCTTATTCTCTTTATAGCGAATCATTTGCAACTTTTGAGAAGGATCAGGTCTATAATCAGAAAGATGCGATAGGATTTATCAAACTGAATGGATTGCGTTTGATAATTCAAAATATCTTGAAAAAAT
>AWGX01000254.1 GCA_000495415.1 Smithella sp. ME-1
GATTTCTTTCTTGCCTAAAACATCGCCCACAGTGGCGTTGGGATAGTTCTGTTCAATGTAGTTTTTTACCTGTGCCTGATAATTCTGTCCCGATAAGATCGGGACTGCTCACCGCACTATTTACCGTGTTTACCGTGATTTTGAATCATGGCCGGTTCACTGCCAAAACCGGCCATGATTTGGCTTCAATATTTTTGTCTTTATTTAGTTGTCAAAGAACTTCTGTTGAAAAGCTTTCTAAATAAAAAGCTCAACAT
>AWGX01000255.1 GCA_000495415.1 Smithella sp. ME-1
TTCAATGTTCTGCCCCAGGTAGACCTGTACAAGAGTATTAACCAAATCCCGCGCCCGCACCGGATCGGTGCTGCTGTATGAGATACGGACGATGTTTGTCCTGTTTCCTACCTCTGTCGCCTTGAATCCTCCCTTCAAACTTACGGCAATGTTTTGCAGGGGAAGAAGTTTCAAACGGAAACTATCGCCTTTTTCACCTTTCAGGTCGTTCAGGAGAAGACTGAAACCCTTTGCCTGCATAAGCCTGCCGGAAATTCCTTCACCGATTAGTTTGCCATCTTCATCTTTAACCGTAAAAGTGTCCGCGCCTGTCATTTCAATTTTGTAAGAGGGGTTTTTCGCCGTGGAAGAAAAATCAAGCAGTTTGAAGTCCAGATCTTTCGACTTTTTCGTC
>AWGX01000256.1 GCA_000495415.1 Smithella sp. ME-1
CCTGGTATATTTAATTAAAACCGGTGTTATCGATAATTCCAGAAAAACCATCGACCACGGAAAAACCGTTGCCGCTTTCTGTATGGGAAGCAAGGAAACTTACGATTTCCTCGATAACAATCCTTCCATCTCGCTTCGGACACTTGATTATACTAACAATCAGTTAATCATTTCCCGGATAGAAAATATGGTTGCCATTAACAGCACTTTGGAAATAGACTTAAGCGGGCAGGCAACTTCAGAATCCATAGGCGGTTTATTTTACAGTGGTATCGGCGG
>AWGX01000257.1 GCA_000495415.1 Smithella sp. ME-1
ATCGGGACTCCTCGAAATGACAGCCTTGATTTTTCTCCAGTGTTTATTGCGAAATCTGGTATAAAAATATTCAAGGTATGACGTGTTGCAGAAGTAAACAATATACTCAATTAAAAAAACGACCATGGATCATAAAAACGAAGCAGAAATCGTTGCCAGGGTTCTTAATGGAGACAGGCAAGCGTATGCTTTGTTAATTGAGGAGTATAAAACGCCTATTTACAATTTAGCCTACCGCATGACCAGAAATTCACAGGATGCCGAAGATCTGGCACAGGAGACGTTCTTGCGTTCTTTCGACCAGCTATTCCGTTATGACGCAAAACGAAGTTTTTACACATGGCTCTATACAATCAGCCTCAACATTATCCGTAATCATTTGAAAAAAAATAGCGCTCGCCGGTGGGATAATTTTCGTCAAGGGGAAAAGATATCAGTTACAGGCGAGTTCGATGATAAGCGGTTTGCATCGCAGGAGCCACAGGTCAGGGATGAATGGAGCAAAGAGCGGGAAGAAAAACTGGAAAGATGTCTCCAAAAATTATCTCCCGAGCTTCGCGAGTTGATGGTCCTGCGCTTCTATCAGGGGCTTTCCTTTGAAGTGATCTCCGAAATCACAGGGCTATCGCTCAGCGCCATTAAGATGCGTGTTTACAGGGGTTTGGAAAAATTAAGAAAATATATTGAAGAAAATGTGACTTCTGAAAGGTAAAATTGTATATCTTTATATAAGGAGATAAAAATGTTTAAAGATGAAAAAGAATGGGAGCGTTTTCGCGATTTGACCGGAATTATGGAAAATACTCCCCAAAAACATCCTCCGGAAGGTTTTACGGCCAGGATAATGGCGCGGCTTCCGGAAGAGAAGGTCGCGCGCCCGCGGTTTTTTCTGAGGCAGTTATTCGGTAATTCGGCTTTTGCAACAAATCTAAACCTTGGTTTCGGAAGTCCTGTAACAAAAACGGAATGTTCTTTTTATTTTTTCCTGACCGGTTTTTTCTACCTGGTTTTGGGGTTAATCCTGATGTTAGGACTGTCGCTGTCAGGGGGACTGAGTTATCCAGAATGGCTGACTATACAGCCGCTCATCGGCCTTTTGCTGGCTGCGGAGCTTATAGTCCTGGGTATTGCCGTTTATACAAACGGCGAATCCGCTATCCGTTTCGCCCGCATCGGAATGATTCTTTATACGGTTCTGGTTATCCTCAACGGCCTGGTAGGCACATTGTATATCCGTATTCCTGTAGCAATCTTTTTTGCCGCAATATTTTCCATTACCGGATTGGGAATAGTAATTTTATTGCGATTGGCTGTCGATAATTATTATCCGGAAAAATTTTTTTCGGAGGTACGCTGATGATTCAAAACACAGGAAAAATTAAAAATCAGCGTGGCTTTACCATGATCGAAGTCATATCTGTCCTTTTAATTATCGCTATCATTGCCGTTGTTGCTGTGGTACGATTGTCCAATACAAGTTCTTATGATCTTGCCTCGCAACTGGAGGTTCTCAAGACTCATCTTCGTCTGGCACAGACCCGGGCAATGAGCGCCAGCAGTCCATGGGGCATTTGCTTTTCTTCTTCAACGACCTATTACATGTTTGAAGGGGAAGGATCAACAACACCTGTTCCGATTTCCGGAGAAAACAGCGCAACTGTTGATTTAACGACAAAGAAATCTGCTTTGTCTGTTACTTCCACAGCTACGATACCCCGTGTTACATTTAATGCATATGGTAGTCCGGGCAACGCAACACTGACAATCACAACCAATGGCGGAGATATAACGGTTACAAAAAACACGGGATTTATTCCATAGGTTTTAATGGAGGAGATACATGTTTTATAAAATATTACTTAAGAAAAAAAACAATCGGGGATTTACTCTTCTGGAGGTTATCGTGTCGCTGGTAGTGGCAGCCATTCTTGGTGCCATGCTGGTTCAATTCATGGGTACTGGTCTGATGAAGAGCTACAATCCGGTTATTTTGGCGCAAAATGGTACCTATTTGAATACAATTATGGAAAAAATGACTGCCGACTATAAATATTGGATGTCTGATGGCGCTCTAAAGGGTTATTCACCATCTACAACTTATTCATATTTTAATAACCGTGTTGGTTCAGCTTCAGAATCAGAAGCAAAAACAACTCCATATTCCGACGCAGATCACCCTTATTACGTTGTAGCCAATCACACGATAACATTTTCCGGCAGCCCGCCCACTGAAGCATCGGCCAGTAGTGCGGTTCACAAGATAACCATCAAATACCGTGATTTAACGGCTACCGCGATTTTTACGGAGTAAGATTATGTTGATAAAAAAATATTTTAAAATCGAATTACCGCAACAGCTGAATAAAAAAATATTTCGTTTTCATGATTGCAGCAGCAGCGGACCGAAAAACGGTTTCACACTCATCGAGATTATCGTAACTATGGTTCTGGTGGGTATTCTGGCTGCCGTTGGCGGTATGGCCATTACCCAGGCTATAAAAGGATACGTTGAAGTCAAAGAAAATTCGGCAACAACCCAAAAGGCTCAAATGGCCATGTCCCGGATTACCAGGGAAATCACCGAGATGATAAATGTTTATTCTGCCGCCAGTAATACGACTCTTGCTCTTACCGGTACAGGCAACTGTAATACCACAACAGATTGTGTCCGGACAATCGGACTGGATAATGGAGCGGTAAAGATTGCCAAAGGTACCGGAGCATCTCTGGCTAATGGAGATATCCTTATTAATAATGTCAGCAATTTCAATTTGACCTATTATCAAGGAGCTACTAATTCTACGACATGGCCGACGGGAAACGACAAAAATCTTTCGGCCGTCAAAGTGGAGATGACCATTGCCCGTGCCGACGGCAGAGCATTGCAGCCTCTTATTGCTCTCGTACATCCCCGGAATAACGGGAACCTGGGTGGTACTCCACCGCCCACAACCACTTCCGGTTCTATTTCAGTATCCACAGGATGGAATTGCTTTGTGGCGACAGCCGCTTACGGAGATGCCGCTCATCCGATGGTTCAGATTCTGCGGAATTTTCGAGATGCTTATCTTATCAAATGGCCGGGAGGCAGATGGTTAGTAAAAGAGTATTATGCGCATGGACCGGCTCTTGCCGATATTATTCGTAACCAGCCGGTGGCACTGTGGGTGATGAGATGTCTACTGGCGCCAATCGTTGTTGTGGCCTTTTGTTTGATTTACGCGCCGCTGGCGATTCCTTTTATTCTTCTGGTTTCAATTATTCTAACCTCGGCTCTCTTTGCCGCAAAACGCCGTGGAATACCCGCTATATCAGATGTTTTACGTTCGCGGGGCAGTATTCTGGTCAGCCTGATTATCACGATGGTGATTATGGCGGCGCTGGG
>AWGX01000258.1 GCA_000495415.1 Smithella sp. ME-1
GTGAGAAAATTGGTGAGTAGATACATATTAAATGGATGAATAAACAAAATATTGAACCATATATGCGGTGCACATTTGGGGGTATCAGGCGGAGTTAGAGGATTAATCCCCACGAGTAGGTATCGTTGACCATAATGCTTTTAATACGAATATTTGTAATGTTAAAAAATCTGGGAAGAAAGGACTCAAAAAGCCCGCTTGCCCCAATTTTTAGAGATAAAAAAACACCGTGCGCGTTCCGGTGTTTTTTGTTGCGTTTCAAAAATTGTGGGGAGTTTTGTAACGCGGTTTGTGTGGAGTAAGTGGAAGGACCAATGGATCAAATTTTGAACGATGGAGTGGAGCGAATTCCTGCAACACAGCCCCCTAAGTAAATCCCTACGGCTTTGAAGGCAAAAGCTGTAAGAACCTGGGAGGATTTTTCCGCTTAGCGTTGTGAGCGATTGCGTAAGAAAGCGGGAATATCGAGGTCGTCCGTATTGATCATACTAGATTGGAAATCAGTAGGCGCCGCTGCAACTCTTTCCTGTCGATGAGGTGAGTTTGAGGTATGAGGTTTTACTTCATCACTCCTGCTCACCGGTTTCGCATCAAAAGCCGAGTTCTGGCGAACACCCGCCCGGTCAAAACCTGTGGCAATGACCGTAATGCGTACTTCATCGCCCATGTTTTCATCGATGACAGCACCAAAGATGAGGTTAACATCCGGATGTGCGGTTTCTTTAATGATGGCAGCAGCCTGATTGACCTCAAAGAGAGTCAGATCGGGACCACCGGTAACATTGAAGAGGATACCGCGGGCTCCATCGATTGTGATGTCAAGAAGCTGACTGGAAATGGCTGCTTCTGCAGCAATGCGGGAACGATCTTCACCAGAGGCTCGACCGACCGCCATCAAAGCTGCGCCACCCTCACTCATGATCGCACGAACATCAGCAAAATCAAGATTAATCATTCCTGGAACTGTAATTAATTCAGAAATACCTTGAATGCCTTGATGTAAGACATCGTCTGCGATACGAAATGCATCTTGCAAACTTGCACGTTTGTCAACGATCTGCAATAAGCGGTCATTCGGAATGACGATCAAGGTGTCTGCATGCTCTTTCAAGCGAGTAATACCGCCTTCAGCTGATTTTGTTCGGCGAGCACCTTCAAACGTGAATGGTCTTGTAACAACGCCAATGGTCAAAGCGCCAACTTCCTTAGCAATTTGAGCCACGATTGCTGCAGCACCTGTACCGGTACCACCACCTAAACCGGCGGTGACGAAGACCATGTCTGATCCGCGCAATACTTCGTACAGATCTTCTGCAGATTCTTCAGCAGCTTTCTGACCAATTTCTGGATTACCACCCGAACCTAAACCTCGGGTAGTTTTGTCACCAATGCGCACCCTTGTTTCTGCTTTGGAAAGCAGTAACGCCTGTGCATCGGTATTGACGGCAATAAACTCAACTCCTGACATGCCTTCCAGGATCATGCGGTTTACTGCATTGCAGCCACCGCCGCCAACACCAACAACTTTTATTCTTGCAAATGATTCTGATTGAAATTCCATTATCCTTCCTCCCGAAAACAGTTTGCGGTTATGGTCAGATGATCAAGAAATTATGGGGAAATTTTTTTAAGAAATTCCACAATTTTTCCTAACCAATCCGGACCACTTCCTTTCGATACAAATCGACCACCACCACGCGCAGGCATTGCCGATTCGTTCATCGCTAAAGCAAAATAGAGTAACCCGACACTGGTGGCATAGGCTGGTGAATTCAATTGATCCACCAATCCCACCAGGTTCTCAGGCCTTGCCAGACGAACTGGCAAACCTAACACCTTACTGGCCAGCGGACGGATACCCGGTAAGAGACTACTTCCGCCTGTCAATACCATCCCGGCTGGCAATAAACCATCGTATCCAGAGCGTTTGATCTCATCTAAGATCAGTTCAAAGATCTCTTCTGTACGGGCTTCAATGACGTGCGAGAGATCGCGTCTGGGAATTTGTGTTGCCTGATCATCTCCAAAGCTGCGCACGCGGAATGATTCATCTTCCCCGACTTCGGCTTTAATGGCGTGACCGTATTGTTTTTTGACTTTCTCGGCTTCATCCATGGGTAAGCGCAGTCCATGGGCAATATCTGAGGTGATGTGATTGCCACCTACAGCCAGCACCATGGTATGCCAGACATCACCGTCTATGTAAATGGCTAAATCGGTGGTACCTCCACCAATATCGCAGACGATGACACCCATATTGCGCTCGGTTTCAGAGAGCACCACCTCGGCTGATGCCAGTGGATTGAGGATGAATTGACTCACCTGGATCCCGGCACCTTCGACTGCCTGGCGAATATTTTCCACGGTGGATTCTGCAGCGGTGATGATGTGCGCTTCCACTTCCAGGCGATAGCCATGCATGCCAATCGGAGAGCGGATACCATCCTGCCCATCGACAATGAAACCGCGTTGGATAACATGCAATATTTCGCGATTATGCGGGATATTCACAGCCTGTGCAGCTTCCAATGCCCGGTGCATGTCATTGATGTCTATAACACCGCCCGTAACGGCTGCAACGCCGCGATTATTGACAGAAGCGACTTGTGAACCAGCCAGACTGACAAAGGCTTCGGAAACTTCCAGACCGCAGGAGCGTTGTGCTTTTTCCACCGAACGTGCAACCGATTGCGAAGCTGCTGCCAAATCTATAATGGTGCCTTTCTTGATTCCTGCAGAGGGTTCAATCCCTACACCAAGGATGCGTATGCCGTGATCGCCTTCAATACGGCCGATCAACGTGCATACTTTGGTGGTTCCTATATCAATTCCGACAACAATTGGTTCTTCCATATACGATTTACTCCCGGTAATAAGGTCTGGTTGCAAATTCTATGCTAACCATGCTGGGATTTTTTCCTTCTCTGGTAAATTTCTCAACGAGTGCTTGATAAGCATTTAATTTATAATTAATATCATTTAAAGTCAACCCGACAAACACATCCCATCCCTGTTCTGCTTTCCATCCTAACCCATGAGTTTGATTATAGAGGATTTGTGAACTTGGCGGGAGAAAAGCCATCAACTGATAGGCTGCATCAATCATGACCGGGTCGACGGATTCTCCCCAACCCTGCAATTGAGCAACGGATAACTGTGCGCCTTTGCCATCTTCCGGAGTTACGAGTGGGGATAAGGCGTTCAGAACCTGTGGAGCTGCTACCAGCGGGGGAGCGGCAGATGCTTGAATGGTGAGCAGATCACCGGCTTCGCCACGTGGAGGGATTAGAACACCTTCCTGATCTATCCAATAAGCCTGTTTTTCAGTCTGCCATAAGAGCACAGGTTGGCGCTCAAAGGCGGAAATTTTTACCTGATTAGGAAACTCAACTGAAATCTGGATATCCTTTAACTCAGGGAAGGCAATCGACAAATCCTGTTTTGCCTGGTTGGCATCCATCCAGATGATCGATTCACCCTGAATTTTCATGACAGCATCCAGGTCAGCAGCAGTCAGACGTAGCAATCCACTGGTCTGGATTTGGTTGACGCGAAATTCCACAGAATTAAATAATAAATAAATTCCTGCCAAACAAAAAATTCCAAGGAAGAATGATAGAAAACGCCAACCGATATTAATGGATGAAATAGCCGGTAAACGTACTTCGGCCCCGGTAGCGCCAATGGCGTAATTGTATTGACGGTTCCTGGTTTGTTTTGGAGTTGCCGGATAAGCAGCTGCATACGCTCCACGACGGCTGACCATGGGAGTGGTCACTTTTTGAACGGGTTGTTGAACTGCTCTGGTGGTGCGTTTGATTTTTTCTTCTGTCTGTTGTTTTTGTCTCTCACGCACCAGGGTGGCTCTTGGGATACTGGTTGCATTTCTCATAAGGCTCTCCTCCGGTATTGGTGTATGGACCGGGAATTTTCTTTTTGGCGATCAATGGCTAAATCAATCAGGCGATCAATTAATTCTGTGAATGATATTCCACATGCTTCCCATAATTTGGTATACATGCTGATTTTGGTAAAACCAGGAATGGAATTGAGTTCATTCAGGTAGATGCGATTATCTTTCTCATCAACCATAAAATCGACACGTGCCATGCCAGCGCAATCAATTAATTGATAGGCTTGAATGGCTGTTTCCTGAATTTGTTTCGTCATCTCCGCTGGGATTTCTGCTGGTATGATTAATTTGGAGATTCCGTTGATGTACTTGTCATCATAACTATAGAATTCATCACCCGGGACGATCTCGCCTGGCACTGATACCTGCGGGAATTCATTCCCGAGAACCGAGATTTCGATTTCAAGAGGTTTTTCAAGTCCGACTTCCACCAGAATTCTGCGATCATATTGAGCGGCATCCAATAAGCCTGCGATGAGCTGTTGTCGATTTTTACATTTGTTGATGCCAACAGAAGAACCCATGTTCACTGGTTTGGTGAAGTATGGGTAGTGTTTCATTGCTTCGATTTTTTCAACGACCTGGTCAATATCTGCTTCAATTTCCTTGCGGGTGAAAATCTTATCATCCACCACTGGAATCTGATGGGCGCGCATCACCTGCTTGAAGACTGCTTTATCCATGCCTACCGAAGACCCTAACACACCAGCACCCACAAAAGCGATTTCGGTGATCTCTAACAATCCCTGAATGGTGCCATCTTCCCCGAAGGGACCGTGGGTGACCGGGAAAATCACATCCAACTTTGCAAATGGTGACAGGAGGATGCCTGCCACAGTCTGTTCACGGGAATAAAGGATATTTCCACCAGGTTCAGCAATGAGTGTTGCTGGTTTTAAGCCGGCTAAATCTTTGTTTTCAAAGGCCGTCAAGACATCCAAACCGACCAACCAGACACCATCGTGGGTGATGCCAATTTCGACAACTTTGTACTTTTTACGATTAATTTTTTCCAGAATGGATCGAGCAGAGAGGAGCGATATTTCATGCTCTCCTGATCGACCTCCAAATAAGATACCTACGGTTAATTGGTTCATATCGAAGCCTTCCCATGATTTGCTTTATCGTTGTTTGCTGTTGGATTGAACCCAATCATTTCTACCTCTAACTCGAGTTCTACGTTGAATTCTTTTTTGACGGTTTTTTGTACATGCTGTACCAGATTATAAATATCGCTGGCTGTTGCCTGGTCTGAGTTGACGAAAAAATTGGCATGCACTTCGCTGACTTTTACACCAGCGATGGTGTAGCCTTTCAGGCCGGCTGCTTCTATCAACCTGCCTGCGTAATCCCCAGGCGGGTTCTTAAACATGGAACCCATGCTTGCTCCAGAAGGTTGTGTTCGGCGCCGGTATTCACTAAAAACATTCATCCTTTCCTTGATCTTTTGCGGGTCATCATACTGGCAATTGAGGGTTGCGGATAAGATCACACCACTTACACGCTGGCGTTTGAAAATACTGCTACGATAGCTAAACTGGAAATCTTCATTTTTCCAGATAGATTTCCCCTTTTCATGTTGCAAGATTTCAGCCAACAGTAAATTGCTGTGCATATCGCTGCCATGCGCGCCAGCATTGCCATAGATAGCCCCACCAACAGTCCCCGGTACGGTGGCAGCCCATTCTAAGCCGGATAAACCAGCCAGGGAAGCTTTTCGGGAGACCAATCCCAGGCTCGCACCAGATTCAACCCACAATGTGGGATGCTCACCTGAGATTTTCATTTCAATTTTCTTAGCGTGATTGAGAATCACCAGGCCGTCGAAACCCTCATCACTGAACAGAACATTCGATCCTGATCCCAAAAGGAAATATTTAAGGTTGTGGTCCCAACAGATTTGAACAGCATCAGCGAGTTCGTTGGCATTCCTCACGGTGACAAACCAGGCAGCAGCACCGCCAACCCGGGCGGTAGCATAATTTTGCAATGCAACCTGCTGTTGCAGCCTGTTACCAAATTTCTTTTCCAGAATACCAATTGATTGCGGATGCGTCATAAATGAAACCTTTATGCGTTTTTGAAATACTTAATTAATTTGTGAATAACTTCTTTTTTATTCTGGATGGTTGATCGGTTTTCTTCATTCAACCTGGGTTTACGATCAACGCTACCTTTCTCAGCCGGAAGGATGATGGTTGGCAGAAAGGTGAATAATTCAACTTTCTGCACCTCTGTGTCAAAATCATTCTCATATTTCATGGTGTTCCTCCTTATGGGTAAGCCTGGATAATACGTCTTTACTGACCTGTGTTGCATCACCGGCAGAAAATACCAGCATGACATCCCCGGATGAAAGATTTTCAACCAGGTAATCTGTAATAGCTTCCAGAGATGCGATGTAGCGAGCATCTGGATGTAGCATGGCATCCACAACCTGTGATGAAGTGAAGCCTCCATCCTTTTCGCGTGAAGCATAGATTTGACTGACGATGACATGGTCGGCCTGGGAGAAAGAATTCTTGAATTCATCAAATAAGATCTTTGTGCGCGAGAAAGTATGTGGTTGCCAGATTGCCCAGATTTTTCTACCCGGGTAGCGACTTCTGGCTGCCTGAAGGGTTGCCTGAATTTCGGTGGGGTGGTGTGCGTAATCATCGATGATGGTGATCTGATTCACTGCTCCAAGAATATCGAAGCGACGGGAGGTACCGGAAAATTCGGTCAGAGAGTTGGCAGCGGACTGAAGATCCAATCCCAGGCTGTGTGATATTCCTAAAGTGACCAGAGCATTCATAACATTATGCATGCCAGGGACACTCAAATCCACTGTGATCAATTTGGTAGAAGATTGCGCGGTATTCTGATAAACGGAAAAGTGATATCCACCCATCTGGTTTGGTGCGATTTCCCTCGCCTGGTAATCACAATCCGAGGATATGCCATAGGTCAGTACAGCTGGGTGGGTGATTAATGGGAGTAGTTTTTGAATTCCGGTATCATCTCGATAAACAAATAACTTACCATCTGGAGTAACTTTTTCTGTGAAAGCTTTGAAGGCCTGCAGGTAATCCGAAAAAGTTGGGTAACAATCCGGATGATCATGTTCAAGATTGGTGATGACGGCGATGGTGGGGGATAATCCCAGAAACATGCGGTCGTACTCATCGGCTTCGATCACAAAATAATTTCCTGATCCATAATGAGCATTGTTGCCAAGGTCTTTCGACACACTTCCAATGATATAGCTGGGATCAAGTCCCAATTTTTGTAACAAGGTCGCAATCATGGCAGTGGTAGTTGTTTTGCCGTGTGTACCAGCAACGGCAATCGCTTTTTGGTCTTGCATCAATTCACCCAGGATATCAGAGCGTTTATACACCGGAATACGGGCAGCCTGTGCAGCCTGTACTTCTGGGTTGCTATCCGGAATCGCTGATGAGCGAATAACCAGATTGACACCTATCAGATGATCCGCAGAATGTCCCTGATAAACAGGAATACCATCATTAATCAGTTCTCTGGCTAGATCGGAGATTTGCTGATCGGACCCACTCACAATATACCCTTTTTCCTGCAATAATCGGGCGATGGCTGAAAGACCGGTTCCACCAATTCCAATAAAGAACACGTGCTTTTTCATAGGAAAACCACTAAAACGAATACAAATGCGATTGCCACGGCGAAATATATCGTCGGACCCCCCAACAATTCAGGTGGCATGAAAGCAAGTAATTCCTGGGCAGCAATGCCAATTTCAGAATTTACATCAGGTTGAATAATGAAAGAGAAGGGGTAACCGGCATCATCCAGAAAAAACCATAGACTTCCAAAAATTAAATACCCATTAACCGCGCCTAAAAATAGTCCTAACAAAACATCCTGAAATTTTTCCCGGATGAAGCGACCTGAACTGGCAAGCTTAGGAAATTTTGGAGTCTGATATCCAAAGAAAACCAGAGATATTAATAGAATGGATCTCAACCAGAAAAAGGAATCCGGATTATTGACCATCAAGGTATCACGAATGAAAGGGACAAAGCGTTCCAGAACAGAGAGCATAAATAATGACAGAATCACGCTGAAACTGACAAGCAATTCACGTGCCCAACCACGCATGGCTCCAATTAAGGCAAATAAACAAACATACATCCAGAAGATAACATCTAATGAAATCATGCAGTACCACCTTTCTGGCTGGATAAATTGAATTGTTGAGTAATCAGATTCCCAATTTGTTGGGCTGCATCTGGTTTGGATAATGAATGCATCGCTGATCTCATTTCATCTATGTGGTGGAGTTGCGATAAACATTGGATAATTTCATTCAATAACCTGTTGTCCATTTCCTCATCAGGAAGCATGATTGCTGCGTGATGGTCGACAAGATATTGGGCATTTATTTTTTGATAGCGCCAGGCATAAGGGTAGGGGACCACAATTGCAGGTAATCCGAAAAATGGCAATTCTCCCAATGTGGAAGCACCACCTCTGCACACACATAAATCCGCGCATGAAAAGGCTGCAGACATTTCTTCATGAATGTATGGATAAATTCGATAATTCTCGGATAATTCAGCTGGAAGTTCGGAGTATGCCTGCTGCATATCCGCCCAATCATAATTTCCCGTGATGTGGATGATCTGCGTTTTGGTTAATAAAATTTCCAGATTATTTTTGATAACCTGATTGATGGTATGAGCACCTTTACTGCCGCCATAGATCAACAATACAGGTAAGCGGTCATGTAAATTAAAGACTTTTCTGGCTTCAACTTTTGAATATTGCTTTAACTCTTTTCTGAGTGGATAACCGGTCACAACTAATTTTTGGACCTGATTAAAGTATTTTTTAGAGTTCTCCGTTGTTAAGGCAATTGTATGCGCGAATTTAGCAATGAACTTCAATGCAATACCTGGCTCGATATCGGGGACATACAATACGGATGGCTTCTTAAATCCAGCGACTGCCATAGGTGCAGCTAAATACCCACCGGTGTAAAAAATGACATCCGGTTGGTATTGATTAAGAATCTGAGCAGATCTAATGACGCCTCTGATGAGTTTATAAATATTTCCAGGCAGGGAACGCAAACCAACTCCATGCACGCCAGCTGCTGGAATTTCCTGGTAAGGGAGGTTGAGGCGTTTGACTAAATTTTCTTCCATACCGCCTTCTCCGCCAACCCAGAGGATATCACTATAATTGCCTTCCATGGCTTGCAGGACGGCGAGTGCGGGGTACACTCCTCCGCCTGTCCCGCCAGCGCAAATCAACAACCGCACTGTAGGAACTCCTTTCCTGAATTTGCTTGATCTGATTCACTCTTCCGACACTTAATACGAACCCAATTCCAGTAAGGATGGATACCAGACTGGAACCTCCCAGACTGAAGAAAGGCAATGTATTACCACCGATAGGCACGATGTTAAAAAGACTGGCAATATTGATGAAAGCTTCTAACACAATCCATGAACTGATCCCACCGGCAATCAACCTGCCTGCCATATCTTCACTTTCCAGAGCGATTTTGAAACCTCGCCATAACAAGAGCAGGTATAAAACCAAAACACCAATACTACCTAACAATCCGGCCTCTTCCGCGATTACCGTGAAAATGGTATCGGATTGTCCTACCTCCAGTCCTGTGAATTTTACGGTACCCTGACCGATACCAACGCCAAAGAAACCGCCATTGACAACGGATTCAATCGACCGTTTCACCTGAGTTAAGGCTTGATTTGGATCGTTATAACCGGTGATGAATTGTCCCCAACGAGCGCTTCCAGTAGTGGTGACACGAATGATGACAAAAAATGATAATGCTGCAACTAAACCAATCAGAATGATTTGTTTCCAATCTAAATTTGCAAGAAAAAGGATGACGCTACTGATCATGACCAGGGTTAAAACAGCACTAAAGTCCGGTTCCAGGGCTAACAGCACAGCAGTACCACCGATAATAAATCCGATTGGAATTACCCAGAATGTCAATTTTTTGAGATTTTCCTGCCGGCTTTTAATCCAGAAGGAGAGATATAGAATAATTAATACCTTGGATAATTCTGATGGCTGCACACTACCATCAAAAAATGTGCGGGTAGACCCATGTCGAAATGATCCCACAATCAAAACCAGAAACAGAACGATCCAGGTCGCGAGCAAGGCGGGAAGCATGAATTTTTTCCAGACACGATAATCAATCCAGGCGATAAAGAACGCACCTGCCAAACCAATCAGACCAAATAATGCCTGTCTGGAAACATAATCCCAGGGTGAAGTTGGGATACTTGCATAGTAAGCCATCGGCATGGATGCTGAATAGAGAACCACCAATCCAAACAAATACAAAGCAAAAACAATTAATACTAAAGGAAAATCAATCGTCTTTAAAAAGGGGATTTTGAGGTCTGGTTGGGTAGAACTTTTGGACTTTATTGGAGATGTTGGACCCATGATTGAAACTTTTCTCCTCTCTCTTCAAAATCCTTGAATTCATCGTAGCTGGTGCCACCTGGTGACAACAAAACGATGTCACCCGGTTCAGCGATTTTGCTGGCAGTGATGACAGCATCCTGAAGATGATTGCATATATCCAAAGTGAAATTCTGATTTTGAAATTTCAATTCTTTTATGTATCCATGAATTTTTTCGGCAGCATCGCCAAACAAAATAACATGGTCCACTTTCTGGTTAACCAGATGTAGTAAATTTTCCCAGGGCAAATTCTTATCTTTTCCGCCCAAAAGGAGAACAATCGGATTTGAAAATGCCAGTATGGCTGCTATGGATCCTTCTGGGGTTGTTGCTTTTGAATCGTTGATCCATCGAATCCCATTCCACTCACGTACGAATTGCAAACGGTGGGGAACACCTTTGAATTCGCGTATGGCAGCTCTGATTGCTTCTTTGTTCAAACCAGCGACCAGTGATATTGCACTGGCAGCCAGAACATTTGAGATATTGTGTTTTCCTGGAAGCGTGATTTCATCAAGTTTACAGATTTCTTCACTTATTCCATGGTTTGTAACCCAGACAGCATCATTCTCAATGTACGAACCATTATGGTCTTCGGGGATTGGAGAAAATCCAAAACTTACCAGGTTACCCTTAATCAAATGCCTTAATCCAAAAGACCCGCGATCATCCCGGTTGAGGATTGCGTAATCATGGGATGTCTGGTGCTTAAGGATATTTGCTTTGGCTGAGGTATATGCTTCTACAGAGCCGTGGCGGTCCAAATGGTTAGGCTTGATGTTTAAAATTGCTGCAATGTTTGGTGAAATCGTCATCAATTCAAGTTGAAAGCTGGATAATTCTAGAATAACCAGGTCATTACCTGTCATTTCTTCCACGTTATTGATCAGTGGATTGCCAATATTTCCTCCAACCCAAACTTTTCGGTCTTTAGCGAATGCTTTGTGAGCGATCTCACCCAACAAGGTAGTTGTGGTTGTTTTACCAACTGAACCGGTAATACCAATGACCGGACAGGGCACGTTTTCCATAAAAATTTGAGAATCGTTCGTTAAAGGAATTTTTTTATTTACAGCTTCCATTATAAGCGGAATATTAAGCGGTACGCCACCAGAAACACAAACCAGGTCTGTTTCGTGTAATAATTCCAGTGGATGTTCGCCCAAAACCCAGCGGATAGGTAGATCTTTTAATTGATCTTTGGAAGATTGCAAGTCTTGTTCTGATCGCCCATCATTTAATGTGACAATAGCGGCATGATTGGTTAAAAATCGTGCCAGCGCTAAGCCTTGCCGTGCAGCCCCAATTACCAAAACTTTTGTTTTCGTCCAGTTTGATTTCATATTAACGCCAATGCAATTCCAATTAATGCTGCAATTAAGCTTACCAACCAGAATCGTTGTACGACCTGGGTTTCGCTCCAACCACTTAACTCAAAATGATGGTGTAAGGGCGACATTTTGAGTAAACGTTGACCTCCTGATAATTTAAAATAAGTCACCTGTAGCATGACACTAAGTGTCTCACTCAATGGAATAATGGCGATAATTGGCAGCAACAACCATTGACCGGTCATTAATGCCACCACACCCAGGGTAGCTCCCAAAGCCAGAGAACCAGTGTCCCCCATGAACAATTGCGCAGGATGCACATTGAACCACAAGAATCCAAAAATAGCACCAACAAGCGTGAAGCAAAAACGACCCAGATAAAATTGACCTTGAATTAATGCAATCGCACCAAAGGCGGTAAAAGCTGTTGCTGAGATCAATCCAGCCAGTCCATCCAATCCATCCGTCAAATTTATGGCATTAGAAAAACCAACAATGGCAACAATGGCAATAGGAACATAAAAAATACCAAGAGGAATTTCCATTTTCAAGCTGGGCCAGAACATTTCCGGTACATCCAACACATATTTAAGCGTGATGCCTATAAACGTTGCGATGATAATTTGAAGGAGGAATTTGGTTCGGGCTCGCATACCGATTCCTTTGCGGGCTCCACGAATTCCTTCCCAATCATCAATCATTCCTAAAATACCGTAGATAAATAATGTTCCTACGGGAAGTAGAACTGATCGTCCGAGTACGTTAAAACCAAGCAAACTGGCCGAATTCAGGAGAATGGTTAATAATGCAACCGGAGCGATGAACATGACACCGCCCATGGTAGGGGTGCCCATTTTGCTAATGTGAGAATTTGGACCCTCAACGCGGATGACTTTTCCAATTTTGAAATGTTTTAATATCCTGAGTAATGGTGGTCCCCAAATTACAGCCATTAAAAAGCTAATGCCACTTAACGCTAATGCCATAGGAGCTTCGGTCATTTTTCTTCCTCCAGGGCATAAACGATTTGTTCCATATGTAATCCGTGAGAACCTTTAACAAGCACCACGTCATTCTTCTTAAAGGTTCCTTGTAATACCTGAATGGCTTCATCTACAGAATCAACGCTGGTAATCGCTTTTCCGGGTAACCCCGAGCGTTTAGCTGTTTGTGCAATTATTTTGGCACGTTCACCAACGGTGATCAATCGCTTGACTACTTGAGCAGCTCGTACACCAACCATTTCATGCCCTTGTTCTTCATAAAGGCCTAATTCTAACATGTCACCGAGTACCGCACATTTTTCACCCTGCAGTTCATCTAACAGGTTTAAGGCAGCCATCACGGAATCAGGTGAAGCATTATATGTGTCGTCCAATATGAGCGCACCTGAAGGTGTGGTTACTGCAGCCAGTCTTAATTGGGTATGGCCCTGTTGTAATCCATTTACGATTTCCTGCCAGGTTAATCCTTCAACCAAACCAACTGCCGCAGCGCGTAAGGCTGTATGCACAGAATGCTGGCCTATTAGCGGAACACGTAAAAATAATCTCTCATTTTTATAATGCAGACAAAATCGTATTCCTTGTAAGCCTAAGCCTTCAATCTGATCCGCCCATAGATGAGCCTGGGGGTTCAAACCGTAAAAAAGAACATTTGCCTGGGTTTTTTCAGCCATGGGTCTCACCATAGGATCATCGTAATTCAGGATGGCTGTTCCAGTTGAAGGTAAATATTCAATCAACTCAGCTTTACCTCGAGCGATCGCCTCTAATGATCCAGCTCTTTCAGCATGCACTGCACCAATATTCGTTATGACTCCAGTAATTGGATCTGCTATTTCACAAAGGAGTTTGATCTCTCCTGGCACATAAAAACCCATTTCCAATACGGCTCGTTGATGACTTTCTGTCATTCGTATAATGGTTAAAGGTAATCCAATCTCATTGTTCAGATTCCCAAAATTTTTTAAGGTTCTGTATTTTTGACTGAGGACCTCAGCAATTAATTCTTTGGTTGTGGATTTACCCACAGATCCTGTAATTCCAATGACGCGGATATTGAGTCTTCTCCGCCAAAAGGCTGCAATTTTTTGTAGAGCATCCAGTGTGTTTATAACCAACAATGCGACTGGTTGATCAAAAGATGGCAGGATGTCGGGCAATTTATTGTTTCTCAGATCAATGATTGGATATTGTGACTCAACTTGTTTTTCAATAAGGACTGCCTGAGCACCCCGACGGAAAGCATCATTCACATATAGATGACCATCTTGTTGCTCACCTTTTAGGGCAACAAATAACGCTGCTGGTATAACCTGTCTTGAATCAACGGCTGCCTCACTAATAATTTGCGGGGCAGTTGGTCTTTTATAAGTTAAAGCTTCAAAAATATCGGCTACTGTTAGCATTTCTTCCTTATTGGCTGCTTGCCATTTCCATTCGAATTTTGTCGGGTGGTATATCCATCAGAATTACCAGGTTTTCAACAATCTCACTGAACACTGGAGACACAACGACGGAACTCCAGATACTGGACTGAGGTTTTTCCAACCAGATATAAACAATAAATTTGGGATCATCCACTGGACCCCAACCAACAAAGGATGCATTCGTTTGCCCGGCTACATAACCCTGTCGACTGGGAATTTCTGCGGTTCCTGTTTTTCCCGCCAGACGATATCCTTCGACCAGTGCATCTGAGGCTTCCTTTTCCAATGAAACCGCCAGCATCTCGGTGATTGTGTGTGCTGTTTCAGGTTTGATCGGTGTCGAAACAATTTTTGGATTATAGTATCTGATCCTGCCGTCCTGAACAACAGCTTTTTGAATATGTGGTGCCATCATACGTCCATCGTTTGCTATGGCTGCAATGGAAGTTATCATTCTAATTGGCGTAACCGAGACACCCTGACCGAATGAATGTGGTCCGATCATTCCTTCATACCAGCGGGGCGCATTGGGATCTGATCCAAAGGGAGTAGGGTTGCTCGGGGACAGGAATGGAAAGCTGGCTTCTCCTTCCATATCGATGTTGGTTTTTCTATCAATATTAAAAGCAGAGAGATACTCATAAAAGGTTTTTGTGGTTGTTTGTTGGGCCATCCAGACCAGACAAACATTCAAGGAATGTTGCATACATCCTGTCATGTCCTGGTAACCCCAGGCACCGTAATCCCAGTTGTATATGGTCATACCACCAATATTAACAACGCCTGTATCGAGAAACTCCGTTTCCGGTGTTACCGCACCTGAGTCCAGAGCAGCTGCCAGAGTAAATACTTTAAAAACTGAACCAGGTTCATAGGTTTGCATAATTGCACGATTGAATGGCGTCGGAATATCATAACCATCCACATTTAGTGTTGGATATTCGGCTAAAATTTGTTCAGATGGCTGGTTTAGATTGGCGCGGGGAGTGGTAGCCATAGCCAGAATTTCACCAGTTTTAGGGTCCATAACAATGACGGTGCCTGATGATGATCCGGAATTTTTAATAGAACGATCCAGGATTTCTTCCATTCTAGCCTGAATTTCACGATCAATTGTCAATATCACACTAGCTCCATGAGGAATTTCGGGGATTTCCATGACATCATAAGGATTCATTGAAATAAATGTGGATGATTCAATTGTTGATAGGATATTGTCGTAAAAACCTTCTACACCAAAAAAACCACCAGAACTGTAAAAGCCAAGAACATTCGCACCTAATCGATGATCGGGATAGGTTCTTTCAAGACGGCCATTCCACGTGATTGGATATAGTGCACGGTTTGTTTCTTGTGCCATTGAAATTTCCTCAACCATTTTTTCCGTCGCATTTCTATAGATCGTTGAAAACACTGCATAATTCTCTTTTAATGGGTCTGGTTGATACGGGATTTCGATTCTGGTTCTTACATAATCTCTATTCAAGCCTGTCAGACTGGATATAAAATTAATAATTTCATTTTTGTTACTCTCTGTAATTTGATTCAGGGTGACACCAATTTCATAAACCTCATTATTGCCGGCAAGCAAATTTCCCCACCGGTCGTATATGTTTCCGCGCACAGCTTCAAAAGCTTTGGGTTTATAGGTCGCCTGGTTACCGACTTTCTCGCTGATCTCTTGAAAAACCGGATCCGTTTGTATTTGAACTAACCGAAAGACAATAGTAATAGAAAATAAGATAATTGCAATACCGACAAAATAAAAGCGCATCTTTTCTCGTCGCATGTTATTAACCCTCTTTGTCCAACATAATAAAGGTGCCTTGATACAACCAATCCCAGATCGATTGAGTAAAAGCCGGTACCATCCGGAAATTTTCCTGATCAGCAACGGATCGGGGAATTGTTACAGGTTCAGGTTGTTTACCGATGTAATTGGGAATGTATAAGTATTCAATATCTGCTCTGGTCGCAGGAACAAAACCTAATTCTTTTGCGCGGTTTTGCATGGTTGTTGCTGAAGTCAGCAAGGCAAGATTGGTACTGTTAGCAGAAATTGAGCGAATTAGTGATTCTCTCTCTGCTTCTAATAACCGGACTTGAACACCTGCCTGTGCTGCTCTGGCGGTGAAATTAAGGTTCATAAAAAATGAAAGAACAAGCACAACCAATAAAAGCAGCACCAGACCAAACCTTTGAATCTGGAGCCTCCATGGATTTTGTTGATGAGCTTGGGTATATCTTTTGTTCATGCGTCCCTACCGATATTAATACAATTTGTTTGCAATACTCATGCCAAATTAAGTTTTTCTGCAATTCTTAATTTTGCACTTCTCGCCCGAGGGTTATTGGTTATTTCTTCTGATGATGCTTCAATGGGTTTTCTATTTACCTCCTTTATTGATTTGATGTGGTTACAGGTACAGATGGGTTGATTCGGTGGACAGATACAATCTTTGCTTTCTGTTCTAAAAATTGACTTCACAATCCGATCTTCCAAAGAATGAAAGGCTATAATAGCCAATTTTCCTCCAGGCTTTAACAGACGAATCGCCTGAGGAACAACAGATTCAATGGCTTGCATTTCCTGGTTGACAGCGATCCTAATTGCCTGGAATGTTCGTGTAGCAGGATGGATCTGGCTATATTGATTCCCGTAAGCTTTTTTAACCAGATTGGCTAATTCAAAGGTCGTGTTGATTGGCCTGTTCTGGCAGATAATCCTGGCGATTTTTCTGGAATATTTTTCTTCCCCATATTTCCAGATAATATTCGCCAAGTCATTTTCTGCCAATGAGTTGACCAGATCTGCTGCATTGAAGCTAGTCTGGTCACCAAATCTCATATCTAAGGGAGCGTCATAAAGAAATGAAAACCCTCTTTCTTTGGTATCAAGCTGGATGGACGATACACCTAAATCAAGAATAATTCCATCGACAAAAAGCCATCCAATCTCTTTTACAAATGATGCCATATCGACATAAGTACCTTGCCTGACAAAAACCCGGTCTTTGAAAACAGAGAGGTGCCGGTTCGCGATAACCAGTGCCTGGGGGTCCAGATCTATTCCAAGTAATTTTCCATCTGGAACAGACGCAGCTAATATCCCCATGGCGTGACCACCAGCTCCTAAAGTTCCGTCGATATATAGGCCACCTGAGTAGGGAGCAAGCGCATTTATGATTTCATGGTAAAGTACAGGTATGTGGGGGGAGGGTGAATTTTGCTCATTCATTAGAGTGATAAGTCTAAAGTGGCATAACGTTCGTTATTTGCATCGCTGCTTATCTGCTTGTCTGAATGATCTTGCCAGAGATTTGGAGACCAGATTTCGAAATAGCTGCCGTTTCCTAAAATTAATGCTTCACCGTCGAGGACAGCATGCGATCGGAGAATTTGAGGAATAAGAATGCGCCCAGCTTTGTCGACTTCCACCGAAAAAGCATTGGCGAACATCAATCTCCTCAATTCACGAGCAGTAGGATTGGCCATGTTCATATTGGTAATACGATCGAAAAGTCTTTGAAATATTTCGTCGGTCAGAACCATTAAATTCTGATCAAAACCTTTAGTAATATATGCACCATCAGATACTAAATCACGATACTTAACGGGTATCGTCATTCTGCCTTTTGTATCGAGTGTGTGTTCATACGTACCAAGGAACATAAGTTCTAAGACTCCTATAATCGCAGAACGCCGGCATCCCGGCGCTCCACTTTCTCCCACTTATCTCCACAATTATCCACATTTTAGCGGAAAATGAATCGAAATGCAAGTGTTTTTTGAAAACTCATTACATTTCTTTTAATTTTGTAAGGTTGAAATGATGAATTACTTCAATTCTCTTCAGGAAATCTTATTTATTTGGAATTTGATTGTATTTTCTTGATCCAATTTTTAATTTCCAGTTCGTGAGTGCGATATAATCTCAAAAATAAAACCAATTTTTTTTTAAGAATTGAGATGGAATGACGGATAAATCCGGGTACATTATTATCCCTGCTTATAACGAAGAACAACATATTGGTTATGTTGTCAGTCAAGCGACAAAAATTTTACCTACATTCGTGATTGATGATGGATCTAATGATAATACTTCAATAATCGCCGAAAAGAATGGAGCGCAAGTATTTTTGCAGGTTCCCAACCAGGGCAAAGGCGAAGCTTTGAAAAGAGGTTTTCAGGTAGCAATAAATTTAAATTGTCAATATGTAATTACAATTGATGCCGATGGCCAACATGATGTGCTGGAAACCACAAAATTCATTTCACTTTTCAACCTGGAAAAAATAGATTTAATCATTGGATATCGTGATTTCAGCAAGATGCCATTTTCCAGAAGAATCGCCAACACTGTTGGAGGTTGGGCTTTCTCCTGGGCGATGGGCATGAAAATTTTGGATAATCAATCTGGCTATCGTTTATTAAGTCGAAGATTGTTAGAAAAAGTTTTGGAAAGTAAAGAGTCCGGTTTTGAATTTGAAGTTGATGTTATTGCCACCTGCATCAAATCCAATTATTCAGTTGGCTGGGTTCCTATCAGAACAATTTACGGAAATGAAATCAGCCATATCCATCCACTTCATCATATAAAAAATTTCTTCAAGGTGGTTTGGCAGACTCACAAAAGCATGAAAGGATCATATAAAAAGTAGTGGCTTCACTAATCGAGCTGGATGTTTATCCTTTGATGATTTTATTGTTCTTCAGGGATGAAAATTAATAACAATAAATAGATCAACAAGCTGCTCTTAAACAAGAAAAAGAAACTCAACACAAAAATTAATCGTACGATAGTTGGGTCAATATTGAAGTAAATGGCTAATCCGCCACAAACACCGCCTATCATTCGTTCTTTTTTAGATCGAAATAATTTTTTTTTGGTCATTGCTTTTTTCCATCCTTATTTGTTTTAATAATATACGAAAAACGAAGTGATTTCGTTTCAAAAAAACCAATTACTTAACGGAAAAATTAGAAATATCAAAAAAATAAATCCTGACGTTAAAGAAATTCAGCTTATTTTCTCTAATCGACAGTTAATGTTTTACTCAGATTACGTGGAAAATCAGGATCAAATCCTCTGTGGACACTCATGTAATACGAAAGTAATTGCAATGGGATGATAGTTAAAATGGAAGCAAATTCCGGAGTGGGCTCAGCGATGCGAATGGTGTGATGAGCATTGGATTCTAATCTTTCATCTTTAGGTCCGATCACAATGGCTTTGGCACCACGACAGGTAACCTCATTAATTCCAGAAATAATTAATGGGATATCTTCTCGAATCGTGGAAAAAATGATCGGGTAATCTTTTGTAACTGCTGCTAATGGACCATGTTTAAATTCAGTGGACAACATTCCTTCACAATGAGCGTAGGTAATCTCTTTTAATTTCAGTGCACCTTCCAGCGCTATCGGGAATGTTATCCCGTACCCTAAACAATAAAGATCATTCCAATCCTGTACATATGGGAGAATCTCTCTGACCTGATCTTCGGCTTCCTCGATGGTTTTTAGCATGTGATCAGGAAGTTGGTTCAATTCGTTGATGTCTTTTGCAGCCACTTTATAAGCCAGATAAAGAAAAGCAACGAGTTGGTTGGTGAATGTCTTTGTTGCTGGAACACTGATTTCGTATCCGCAGACCAGGGGTAACCACTTTTCAGATAATTTTGTCAATGTTGATCCAACAACGTTTACAAGGGAAAAAATTCGCATTCCTTGTTTTCGAGCGATCTCCACTGCATTGAGTACATCTTTTGTCTCACCGCTCTGACTGACAAAAATACCCACATCCTCAGGCCCGATAGCACGGTTATATTGGGCAATGAATTGTGGCGCGGCTATTGGTATGGTTGTTTTTGCGGATAAGCGATTGAAGTAAACCGCTCCGGCAACGCAAGCATTGAAACTGGTTCCACATCCAACAAAATAAATATTCCGTGCGTTCTTAAGAGCTTCTACCGTCACATCGATTGATGGAGAATTATTCCAGAGGTGCAGTAATTCTTCAGCGACTTTAGGTTGTTCATGTATTTCTTTAAGCATGAAGTGATCGAAACCACCTTTTTGAGCGACTTCCATCGTTTCTTCAACAATCTCAACTGATCGATCGATAACTTCTCCTGTAGAAACAGAATAGATCGTAAAACATTGATCTGAAAGCTCAATAATTTCTCCATCATTCATGAAAACGACATTTCGAGTCAGGGGAAGAATGGAAGGTAGATCGGATGAAACGACAGTGAATTCATCCCCAATACCAGCTACCAGACCTGATCCTTTCTTAAAAGCGTATAATCTGTCATCATCTGCCTTTCCGATGACAAAAGCATAATCTCCCTTGAGCACATCATAAGCTTTTCTGATGGCATCAATCATGGAAAAGCCCTGTCGAACAAATCGTTCGACGGCATGGACACAACTCTCACCGTCATTTGTTGAACGGACAACCATTCCTTCCGCAATGAATTCTTCCCGCAATTCTGCATTATTCACAACGTTGCCATTGTGGGCACCAACCATCAATCCTTCCGAATCAAGGTGGGGTTGCGAATTAACCATCGAAGGTTCGCCAAAAGTTGCCCATCGCAGCTGAAGAATTCCACGCTTGCCAATCATCTCCTTAAAATTAAATCTTTCGGCAACTGTGATTACTTTCCCGGCATCTTTTCGTAAATCGATTAATCCATTTTCATTTATTGTTGCAATTCCAACAGAATCATACCCTCTATAGGAAAGTCTTAAACCTGCATCAATCAGGGTTGGACCTAAAAGTTTATCTTGTTTGCTAACTATTCCAAAAATACCGCACATGGAGACCTCGTTTATGGGATGTTAAGATTATAGAGTGTTCAGAAGTTGTCTCATATATGTAAAATGTCATTAATGCATCCATTTACATAAGATGTTTAAAGTTGCATTCTTCATGTAAAAAAAGCTGCTGATGGGTCTCAGCAGCTTTACTCTTATTATTCAGCTGGTTTTGGTTTCGCGATGATCGTCCAGCGATCTTCATTATCTTCTCTAAATAGGATGACGACGAGAGAAGGTTCGGTGTCTGAAAGAATGCGCACATTTTCCCGTGATATTTGGATAACTTCCTCGACCTGATAAACAATGATGTCATTGTTGTTCATGTAAATACTGATTTCATCTTGTGTGGTTAGCGATTGCACCACAGCCTCCGATTGATTAGACCAGGGGATTGCGATTACTCTTCGTAGTTTGGTGTTTGCTAACCATTCTGCGTTTTGCGGTTCCCATTTGTTGTCCTGTATTTCTCCTCTTTGTAAGAAGAAAAACCAACCACCGGGTAATTGGAGACCAGTAGGATAGATTAAATCCTGACCGGTTGCTTCGATGGCTGGGGGAGGATTGGTAATCTTTCGGTTATTACTACTCCATTGAGTGACGACCAATATGATCGAAACAACAACTGCAAGACTGATAACGAAACTTAAGCCTATCAGTATTTTTTCTGCAAAACTTAATGATTTGAACCATTTACTTAAAGCTTCTATTTTTCTCGGGAGCCAATTTTTCTTTTCGCTTTTTTGGAGTTCTTCATCAAAGGCTGTCTGATCAAATTCATCGATAAATGATTTTCGTAAGCTCTCTACAGATTCTTCATCCTGATCAATCTCACCATCATTTTCTGAGGAAGAATCCGACTCCAGATCAACGCTTTCTTCTGTTGTGTTACCATCCTCATCAATACCCTCTCCAAGAAGGGGGTATATCGATTTTTCTTCAGATTCTTTTGAATCAATTTCTTGTAAGAATTCATCAAATGATTGTTCTTGATCAAGATCAAAGATTTTTTCGCCTTCCATCTGGTTGTCATCATCTGTTGAGTCTAAAAGGTCTTTCCAGGATGAAGATGAAAGCATCAATTCACTTTCAACCAATTCTTCTAATTGGTTTAATTCATTCTCATTTTGATCCAATTCGACTTCAGGGATTGTTATTTTATCCAGATTTGATAGGAAATCATCTGATGCAATTGTATCCTGACCTTCAATGAACGGATTATTGGCTTTATCTGCATTAACAATCTCTTGTTCCATTTCCTGGATCAATTCACTATCATCTAACTCATGATCGTAAGATGTAAAAACATTGGCAGATTCAGTAGAGGATGGTTCCTCTGATTTATCTTTATCTTCACTCAGAGAAGTTTTAACACGCTCCAGGAAATCCTCATTGGATTGACTTTGTTCCATCATTTCTTCCGCGTCATGCTCAATATCTTCAATCGAAATTGGACTTTTTTTATTAATTGCTTGTTTGCGTAACTCGTCTGGATCTTTGAATTCAGGAAGTGCAGTAAATGGAGATGGGCTGGTTTTTTTAATTTCTTCTTTACTTGTCTGGTTAGACTTTTCCGGATCTTTACTAATTTGATTCAATCTGGAATCAAGTTCTATTTCTGTATCAACGTCACTCACAAATGGTTTCTCAATTTGAATATCTGACAATCTCTCCAGATAATCTTCACCATCATCAAGGCTATCTGTTTCAGAATTTAGATTCTCCTCATCGAGGGGTTCATCATCCATTGAAAAATCTGAAGCTAATTTTTTGATATCGTCAAGCCTTGATTCAAGATCATTCACCTTTTCATCATTTTCGATTTTCGAGTTAAAAGTTGAATCAATTCTGCTTAAGTCATCCTTTTCAATTTTGTTTTCATTTATATCTTTTTTTTTGTCATTCTTCATATTTTTTTCCTGATTTTACGGTAGTAATCCAGGTAATTCAGGTGGTGGGATTCGTAAAATTGTAAAAAGTTCACCACTTTCAGGTATTCTGACTTGTGTGGACTGATAAATTTCAAGAACAGTAATGGTAACATCAGAATTTTTGAATTGGTTTTCATACTCAATAATTGCTTCACCATTCTGTACAGGGACTGTTATTGAAGAACCATTCGCAAATTCCACCAAAATGTTGGCATTTTCGATCAGCTCATCTTCATCCATTACAAAATCCATATTTGTATCTATGTAAAGATAAACATTAATTTTCCCACTGGCTAAATACGTTTTAGGTGTTGGTGTAAGTGTGGGAGTAATGGTAGGTGGGAATTGAACCAGACCACTTTGACCAGTTGGCTGTAGTTGTTCTGGTGAAAGTGTTGGTTGAGGTGCGTAATAGAGTTGGAAGCTGGTTAGGTTCTCCCAGACGGAATTAACATAATCACGAGCATTTGGGCAAACCAGATTTGCAGATACATTTGCCCAGGTAGGTTCAAGTCCTTTTTCTTTTACAATTTCCAAACTGTTCCGCAAACAATAATATCCACCATGGTATGAGAGAATCGTGAATTTCCACATGTCGGTTATGGTTGCTTTGAGTTCAAGATCACCAACAATATAATTTGCTTGAGAACAATTAGACTTAATGACCTGACCGGTGATGGCTATGGATTGTTCAGCAATATCAAGGTTGATCATATTTTCACAGGCAGGACAATAGGCATCAATGGATCGGATTAATCCACCTCTTAACATTGCCTGTTCAAATGCATTCATATTTACAAACGATTCATCACAATTGAATAGCAAACCGGAACATATCTGACTTTTTAAGTCTTCATTCCACCGTAAAGCGACGTCAGCACCTAGCTCGTTAATCTGGGTAAATCCATATTCTTCATATAGGTAGCGGGCGTTTTCTGGCCAGAATTGTGATTCCTGCTCAATAATACTTTTGATCAAAACAGGCGAAATACCTGATTCTCTTCCAGTCGCCCAGATGATCGGGTCAAAACGATTTTGCCAGGCAAACATCGCTTCCTCTACAACTTCCAAACCACAGGCATTGGGTGCACCATTGGCGAACAATCCACCATTAGGACAGGATGATGCATCCACAAATCTGTTTAATATCAATTTTCCTGCCAGATAGTGCAATTTATCAAATGTGGCTAACATATCAGGTGATTCCGGAAAAACCACCCAATCAGGTGATTCACCGTAAGCAGTTTCACGCCAGATTTCCCTACATGAATCCGTAAACCCTAACAGTTGATCTATGGAAGTTATGCGAACATTATAGTAATCATTACTGATGAAAATTCTAACAATAGCGGTAATCACTTTGGTTTGATCGCCAAAACTGCTTTCAGCCCAAAAACGAATTTGTGCGTCTTGTAATAGAGGTACAATGCATTGATCGGAAAAACAATCAAAAGGTTCTTCATTCACTGTACCAGCAATTCTGGTAATTTTATATTCAGAATAAGGTTCGATTGCCTTAATGACAACATATGGAGCACTCACAGGAATTCCAGGAGCATAAATGTTGACGATAATATCAGGAATGGTTATTTTTGTTACCTGAGTGACTTCTTCAGAAGAGACGAAAACCCAATAAGTATCCTCCCATAATTGATTGATAACGATGGGAGTGGAAGTTGGCTGAGGAGTTGGGGTACCGGTAGCGATTACAGTCGGTGTTGGAAATAGCGCTAACCAGGATTCATTACAGGCAGCTAACGTTTCCTGGCCGGTTGGGAAACCTTCATGATTGATGACAACGGTACAAACAGGAACACCGGTTCTTGTCACCAGCCGCCATGTGTATTGAGTAAATGTATTTTCAATTAATTTGATTCGTTCAGGTTCTTCGATTTCTTCCTGTGCAGATACGTTAAAGGATGCAAAAATTGAAATAAAGATGAAGATTATTGCCAGAAATAAAATTTTTTTGAGATTCTTCATCAAATAACAACCACCCAATGAATTAAATTAAAATAATAACCCTGAATTCAAACATTATATCGCTTTCCTTAAAAAAAGTCACCATAAAAAATGGACCAAATTGGGGAAAATGAATAAAGAACTTAAACACTATTTAATATATGAAACTTAACGAAATTTGTATCAAGATTCAATGATGAAAATTGGTAGTAAAATTTGTTTTATTAAACCTCTGGATGGTTTTTGATACCATCCTTCATTTAGGAGCAATCAGTGAAGAATTCAATAAAATCTTTGATGTTTATTTTAATACTGTTATCAATGATTTTAAGTGCATGTAGCAATTCTGTATTAACACCTGCACCTCCTCAACAACCATCAAGTACAAGTGAACCTACAAAAGAAGAAATTATAGAACCAAATGCTTTACCAACATTAATGGCAACCGAGACCACAGTTCCCGCAACTCCCACGTTGGAGCCTACAATAGTCCCAACTGAAGTTGGGGATCCCAATTTTCGAATTTTAGAAAAAGATCAATCAGAGCAGATTTTTATTCCTGCGGGCGAATTCATTATGGGCACACAAGATACAGATGCCCAACACACTTTGGATAATGGTGTAGCTTATCCAGAAGTACCCATGCATACAGTTTATTTAGATGGGTATTGGATTGATAAATACGAAGTGACCAATGGCCGCTATGCCTTGTGTGTAGCAGATGGAGCCTGTACTGCTCCCTGGGTAAACTTCTCCAATACCCGCCAGGAATATTATGGCAATCCGGAGTTTGATAACTATCCAGTTATTATGGTTGATTGGTGGCAGTCAAATGATTTTTGTGAGTGGGCTGGGGGGAGATTACCCACGGAAGCGGAATGGGAAAAAGCCGCACGAGGGACGGATGGTCGAAAATATCCATGGGGAAATGACCCTTTAACTGAAGACAAGGCAAATTTTTGTGATGTAAATTGCACGAGAGAGCATGCAAATCCAGCTTTTGATGATGGATTTGCCGATACTGCTCCTGTGGGTAGTTATCCCAATGGTGCCAGCCCTTACGGTGTCATGGACATGGCTGGAAATGTTTGGGAGTGGACAGGTTCTATCCCAAAACCATACCCTTATGATCCAGATGATGGCCGTGAGGAAAATGATGGATATCTGTATGTGTGGCGTGGTGGTCCCTGGAGCAATGGAACATGGTGGATACGATCCACTTTGCGATATAAATCTGTTCCCAAATATTGGTACGAAAATCTAGGATTCCGCTGTGCTTCGACGGATTAACTAAAACTAAAATTATTGAGACCCAACACAAAAGGATGTGTCTTTTTTAGGCTATTCATTGAAATCAATTGATCTAAATCAAAGAAAATGTAATACAATTGAGACAGGATCATTCTACAATAACACCTACCCTTGTCAATAATTGACACTCATTTTGGTACAAATTTTTAATAATTAAATTCATTGAAAGGTGGCTATGTCTGAATTTTCACGTTATGAAATTTACATGTTGCTTAATCAGGAAAAACCTTTGTGGTTAAGTTATATAGATTTAAGTGGTGCTGATTTGAGGGGAGTAAACTTATCATTATCCACATTATCAAATGCTAATTTTAGTGGTGCTGATTTACGAGGGGCGAATTTATCCGAATCTAAATTGAGTGGCTGTAATTTTGAAAATGCCAATCTTATCGGTGCGGACTTAAGAAAAGCCACTCTTCGAGGAGCGAATTTGCGAGGTGTAGATTTTCGTGAGGCAAATTTGGCAGAAGCAGACCTGATGGAAGCTGATTTATCAGGCTCAAATTTGATAGACGCAAATCTAGGTGGCGTCGATCTAACCAATGCCAATCTCACAGATGCAGATTTAACCGGTTCCAATGTTCCAGACTATAAGATCCTACGGGCGAAATCATTGTATGGCACGATCATGCCCGATGGAACAACACACAGTTGAACTTTTAAATTCGTCGTTTTTCATATTTTAAAGAGAGAAATACTTGAAAATATGGATGTTTGTCAAATGTAACTTAACACTCTTTTTCCTATAATGTGCATATCTAGGAAAACGAAATTCACAAAAAAAGGAATTCAAAATGAAAAAACATAATTTTAATCCAGGTCCGTCCATCTTACCTCAAATAGCCATTGAAAAAACAGCCGAAGCTGTTATGAATTTCGCCGGAACCGGCTTATCTCTGTTGGAAGTTTCCCATCGCAGTAAAGAAGTTGATGCCATCAATGAAGAAGCAATGGCATTATTTAAGGAACTGCTTGATATTCCAGAAGGATATAAAGTCTTATTCCTGGGTGGTGGGGCCAGTACACAATTCTTTACGGTACCTTACAACCTCCTTGAGACAAAGGCTGCCTATCTGGTTACTGGTAGCTGGGCAAAAAAGGCAACCAAAGAAGCGAAATTATTCGGTGAAGTTGTTGTTTTAGGTTCCTCGGAAGATAAGAATTTTACTTACATACCTCGTGGATACAGTATTCCGACAGATGTTGATTATTTCCACATCACCACTAATAACACCATTTATGGTACTGAAATCAAAGAAGATCTGGTTTCACCCGTTCCATTAATTGCAGACATGTCTTCAGACATTTTCAGTCGCCCCATGGATGTTTCCAAATACGGATTAATCTATGGTGGCGCCCAAAAGAACCTGGCTCCTGCTGGTCTGACATTTGTCATTGTAAAAGAAGAATTGTTGGGGAAAGTTAGCCGTCCTATACCGACGATGGTTGATTATCGAACTCACATCAAAAGTAGCTCGATGTTTAATACCCCTCCTGTTTTTGCTATCTTTACAGCATTACAGACTTTGAAATGGTTGAAGGATCTTGGTGGTTTGAAGGCCATCGAGAAAATTAATCAAGAAAAAGCCAAAATGCTCTATGATGAAATTGATCGCAATAAACTTTTTGTTGCCACTGTGGCAGATGAAAAAGACAGATCTCTTATGAATGTCTGTTTTGTGATGAAACCAGACTATAAAGATCTTGAAAAAGAGTTCCAGGCATTCTCTGGAGAAAGAGGTATGGTTGGCATCAAAGGTCATCGCGATGTAGGTGGTTTCCGCGCTTCGTTGTACAACGCCATGCCCGTTGAAAGTGTTCAGGCATTGGTGTATTGCATGCAGGAATTTGAAAAGTTACACTAATTAATATAAATGACAGGATGGGTATGATGAAGAAAGTATTATTAGCCACTGAAAAACCTTTTGCAGTTGAAGCAGTAGTACAGATTAAGGAAATCGCTGAAAAGGCTGGGTACGAAATTGCCTTATTAGAAAAATATACTGATAAATCTGATTTTTTAAACGCAGTTGCAGATGCAGATGCAATGATCATACGTAGTGACATTGTGGATGCGGAAGTTCTGGATGCTGCTAAACAGTTAAAAATTGTGGTTCGCGCTGGTGCTGGCTATGACAATATCGATCTGGCTGCTGCAACTGCCCATGGTGTTGTCGCGATGAACACCCCCGGACAAAACTCCAATGCAGTTGCCGAGTTAGCCATTGGGATGATGGTTTTTCAGGCACGCAAACAATTCAGTGGAAAATCGGGTTCGGAATTAAAAGGAAAATCCCTTGGGTTGCATGCATATGGAAATGTGGGAAAATGTGTCGCATCCATTGCAAAAGGGTTTGGTATGGAAATCTATGCCTTCGATCCTTACATTGCAAGAGAGATCATTGAAGCGGATGGGGTACATTGGGTAGGAACTGTTGAAGAGTTGTATGAGAAATCACATTACGTGTCATTACATATTCCTGCCAACGCAGAAACCAAAAACTCCATCAATTACTCACTCCTTTCCCGTATGCCCAAACCTGCTACATTGGTCAACACTGCCCGTAAAGAAGTTGTTAACGAAGAAGATTTACTCAAGGTTTTTGTTGATCGACCAGATTTTTCCTACGTTTCAGATATTGAACCAGCCTGTGCAGCAGAGATAAAAGAAAAATTCACCGGACGCTTCTTTTTTACCCCTAAGAAGATGGGCGCACAAACCGAAGAAGCTAATGTAAATGCTGGATTGGCTGCTATCCACCAGATAATTGATTTCTTTGAAAAAGGTGATGTGAGATTCCAGGTAAATAAATAGGAAGTTTAAATATTTACGTTTTGAAAACCGGTGATAAAACCGGTTTTCATGTTTAACAGGTTATGCTATTTTTTGATCTTTGTAGAAATTTTCTTTATATTGGTAAATATGAGTGGTAATAAAGGAAAATGGTATGAATGAGAAATTTAGGAAAATTGTGCTAGGTGGTGGATGTTTTTGGTGTCTGGATCCTATCTATAAAAATCTAACCGGAGTCGAAGATGTGGTTGTTGGATATGCAGGCGGAGGTGTACCATCACCGACTTATGAGCAAGTTTGTACTGGCCGAACCGGTCATGCGGAAGTTGTTGAAGTTACCTATGATCCTGAAATGATTTCGTTGAATGGGTTACTGAATGTATTTTTTCAGGTGCATGATCCAACGACCCTAAACCGCCAGGGTGCTGACGTGGGTACTCAATATCGCTCGATCATCCTGGTGAAGGATGAAGCTGAAAAAGAGCAAGTTGAAGAAATTGTTGAAAAAATTGACCAATCTGACTTGTGGAGAAGTAAGATCGTTACTCAAATTGAAATCCTTTCAGAGTTCTATCCCGCTGAAGATTATCACCAGGACTACTATGAAAAGAATCCCTGGGCTGGATATTGTCAGGTGGTGATCAATCCGAAATTAAAGAAGTTTAAGCAGAAATTTGCCAGTCAATTGAAGTAGTAATAAAAATCTAGACGAAGATAATCCACTCTGTTTTGAAAATATTCCGGTATGAAATAGTCTGATTTTTCATTCAGGTTACTCTTTTTTAATAAATCATCAATGAGAATTTCCAAACCTCTCAATGTTATAATGGCGATTATTAATTTCACGTGGAGATTCCAGGAATTTACATGCAGAACCTCAACTTTCAAAATCAAGAATGTTTTGTGATTGAGAATGAAAAAATTCAACTCATTGTTTCTCGTTCTATTGGTCCTAGAATAGTAGGATTAATTTTACGAGGGAAAAAGAACCTTTTGGCAGAATTACCTGATTTCACAATGCAAGTGCCGAATGGAAAACCATACCATTTTTACGGTGGTCATCGATTATGGATGGCACCGGAGCATATGCCTCTGACCTATGAATATGATGATCAACCGGTAAAGATTTTTGCTGATGGTGATACCATTTTGATCAAGAAAGATACAGAAAAGAATTCCGGGATTGAGAAAACAATTCGCATAAAACTGGATCCTGATGCAGCAATTGTTTCAGTGGAACATACACTTAATAATTGTGGCAACAGGCCTCTGGAATGCGCACCCTGGGCGATTACTCAATTTCGAACCGGTGGTATGGCGATCTTACCCCAAAACAGAATGGATACAGGGTTTCTCCCTAATCGATCGTTAGTGATTTGGCCTTATACGGATATAAATGATCCAAATGTGACTTTGGGAAATGAATTTATAATCCTGAACGCAAAAGTTGCTTCACCATTTAAAGTCGGTTTTCCCAATCGCAGAGGTTGGTTGGCTTATTGGTTGGATGGTTGTTTGTTTGTTAAACGCACTTCATTTCTTGAGGGATCTGATTATTACGACATGGGTAGTTCAAGTGAATGTTATTGTAATGACCAGTTTCTGGAACTGGAGACATTAGGGCCAAAAACAATTTTAGAACCTGGAGTGTCCGTGACACATTTGGAAACATGGTCGTTGTTTGAGAATGTTGCCAGGCCTGAAAATGAAACTGATGCCAGAAGTATTGTGGATTGTTTTGGAATAGAGGATGAGGCTTAAGTTTTTAAGCGATCATCCCTGATTATCAAGCATTATCTTTGGGCGGTATTGCAGTGCTTCTGCCAGGTGGTTGGGGGCGATAGGTTCACTGCCTGCCAGGTCTGCGATGGTGCGGGCAATTTTGAGTACGCGATGAAATGCACGCGCGGAGAGCTGTAACTGGCGCATAGCGGCGCGCATGAGGGTTTCGCCAGCTTCATCGAGATGACAGAATTTGCGGATTTCTCCCACTCCCATATCGGCATTGGATGTCATCAGGAGTGATTTTTGGTTTTCTTCGGGATTGCTTCCGTTATGAGAAAAGCGTTGGATCTGACGTTGCCGGGCGGTTTCCACTCTCTCACGAATGATGGTTGAGGATTCACCCAGGCGTTGATTGGTTAACTTGTCATACTCCACGCGAGGCACTTCCACATGAATGTCAAAGCGATCCAGCATAGGACCGGAGATTCTTTTCTGATATTTTTGCACCATACCCAATGCGCAGGTACAAGGCTTGACCGGATCGCCATAAAATCCACACGGGCATGGATTCATGGCCCCGATGAGCTGAAAATTGGCTGGGAAGGTAAGGGACCCCTGTGCGCGGCTGATGGTAACGACTTTATCCTCCATCGGTTGGCGCATAACCTCCAAAACCCGGGATCCAAACTCCGGTAATTCATCCAGGAAGAGAACACCACGATGTGCCAGAGAAATCTCGCCGGGATGAGGCCAGTTGCCACCGCCCACCAGACCAGCATGGCTGATGGTGTGATGGGGTGATCTGAATGGTCGATTGCGCATGAGAGGGATATCCGAGGGTAATTGGTCTGCCACAGAATAGATGCGAGTGACATCCAGGGCTTCGTCAATGGTCATGGTGGGCATGATGGAAGGAAGAGCTCGTGCCATGAGGGTTTTTCCGGAACCGGGTGGCCCGACCATCAACACATTGTGCCCTCCCGCGGCGGCCACCTCCAAAGCGCGTTTGACATGTTCCTGACCTTTGATTTCCTGGAAATCAGTCTGGTATTGCAGAATGGCTTCATCTAATGAGAATGATGGCTTGGGGATCTCAATTTCAATTTCCCCCCGCAACCAATCGGCTAATTGCCGTAAAGATTCGACAGCAATGATCTCCAGATCCGGTATCAGGGCAGCTTCTTCAGCATCGACTTTGGGAACGATCAAACGCTGAAAGCCCTCCTCACGGGCTAAGGCAGCCATGGGAAGCACCCCGCGCACATGGCGTAATGTGCCATCCAGCGAGAGTTCACCAACCACCAGACTTTTTTGAAGTTTAACGGGGTTAATCTGTTGGCTGGCAGCCAGAACACCTACCGCAATGGGTAAATCATAAGCCGGTCCTTCTTTGCGAACATCTGCCGGAGCCAGGTTGATGGTGACTCGTTTGCGTGGAAATGTGAAGCCACTGTTCTTAATAGCTGATTGAACGCGTTCACGACTCTCCTGAACCGCTGCGTCGGGTAGACCTACAATCAACACTTTGGATTGTCCGTTGCTTGAGTCTACTTCTACTTCGATGATGACGCCTTCTAATCCGATGACGCCACAAGAAAAAACACGTGCAAGCATTCGATTAGTTTAGGAGAAGGTTGAAATTCTGTCAAATCAAAATGGGAAGAAATTTATGATTCTCCCTTTAAAATTTTCTCGATTTCTTCCAATTCTTTTTGTGTTAATTCCCAATCAGCAGCGACAGCATTCTGATTGACATGATCCAAAGTGGTGGCACCTGAAATTACGGACGCCACCTGAGGTTGTGACACTAACCAGGCGATTGCCAGTTCATTCATCTCGTGATTGTGATTCTTTGCAAACGTAATTAATTTCTCCAGAATATCATAATTCTTATCGGTCATATATTTTTGAACATATTCATTGCTTTCACCACGAGATCCGACTGGCGCAGGTTTTCCCCTCTGGTATTTACCGGTCAGAAAGCCACCTGCTAGAGGAAAATATGGGATTAATGCTAAGTTTTCAGCCTTACAGAAGGGGATTACTTCCTTTTCCAGATCCCTCTCAAACATGTGATAATGGGATTGGATCGCTGCAAATTCATTCCAGCCTTTGAACTCAGCCAGTAAATTCGATTTTGCCAATTGCCAGGCTGCGAAATTGGATGCACCCAGATAGCGAACTTTACCTTGCTGGATCAAGCCATCCAAAGTACTAAGTGTTTCTTCAATGGGTGTATCCGCATCCCAGCGATGCACATAATAAAGGTCAATATGATCACTTTGGAGTCGTTTTAAGCTGGCTTCCACGGCATTAAAGATATGGTATCTGGAGGCACCGCGATTATTGATTCCTACTCCGGTCGGATGGTAAAATTTCGTGGCAAGAAAGAAGCGATCCCATTTGCCTTTGAGCGCGTTTCCTAACACAATTTCAGAATTTCCATTCTGGTATGCATCGGCCGTGTCTAAATGATTAATCCCTAAATCCAGGGCATAATCAATAATTTTATTAACTTCTGATTGAGGTGTTTTATCTGATCCAAAACGGTTGGTGCCTATTCCAACGACCGAAACTTTAACGCCAGTATTTCCCAGATTGTGATATTTCAATGTTAACTCCTTGTTTGTAAATTAATCAATTTTCCCATTATCATTATTTTTTTCGGGATGTTGATCTAATTTCCCTTGGCCCAATTGCTGTGAGCGTTCATAGGCAGCCCAGATGGCACGCGAAACGGCTGTTCTAAAGCCGGATTTCTCAAGGTAATATAAAGCCGCAGCAGATGTACCACCGGGGGAGGTGACTTTGTTTCTGAGATCCGCAACGTGAACCGATTGACTTTCGTAATAATCTACCGATCCTCGAATGGTTTCGATCACCAATCGTTCCGCCACGTAACGTGAAAATCCCAGGTGAACAGCAGCGTCCATGAAGGCTTCCATGAATAAGTAGACATACATGGGACCGGTCCCGGAGACAGCGGTGGCCATATCCAGATAATATTCCTCATCCACCTGAACATCTTCACCCAGGGCTTGCAGCATCATGCGGGCTTTTTCCAATTGATGGTCAGATACGCTAGCCGGAGCAAACCAAACAGTTATGCCTTTACCAATCTGGCCAGGTGTATTAGGCATGGTGCGTACAACTGTGTTATGAGCCAGACCTTTAGAAATTTTTTCAATCGAAGCGCCAGCAATTATGCTTATTACCACTGCTTTTGCAGGAATATGGCCAGCCAATTCAGCCAGGATTTTTTCCAGGCGTTGCGGTTTGACTGCCAGAACCACCACATCTGCGTTTTCAATCACCTCCAAATTTTGAGAAGAAGTTGTTATTCCATATCTGGTTTTCAACTCTTCACAACGTTCCGATCGCGGTTCTGATGCGTGAATATTATCCGGGGAGGTCAAATTCTGACGTAATAAGCCACCGATAATTGCTTCTCCCATAGCTCCAGCGCCAATAATTGCAAATTTTGTTTGAGTACTCATGAAGTGATTCCTTTGATCAAGATAATGAAGTCCAGCGACCATAAATCGCCATAGAGATGGCATTCTTGCCATTTTTCTCACTTAAAACAACCTCACCGACTGAGGTGGTACCTTTATGTTTTCGCATCATCTCTTCTAAACCGTAATAAAGGGTTAAAGATGATGCTTTGATGGCGTATGCCGTTATTAAAACGAAGATGGGTTTATCGCTCAATATTTGCCGGCAACTATCCAACAAATCAGGCAGGATTTTGTAAAATTCCCAGACCTCACCTTTGGGGCCACGACCGAATTTCGGCGGATCGAGGATAATGCCATCATATTTGCTATTGCGGCGAATTTCCCGTTTGACAAACTTGAAAGCATCGTCCACCAACCAGCGAATGGATTGATCAGAAATCCCGGAGAGAGCCTGATTTTCCTGTCCCCATTGATTCACTTTGCGGGAAGCATCCAGATGGGAAACAAATGCGCCTGCTTTGGCTGCTGCCAGACTCGCTATACCTGTGTAGCCAAATAAATTCAGCACATTTAAGCGCACATTCGGAATGCTGGCTTGCTGTTGAATCCATTCCCACTGCACCGCTTGTTCGGGAAACACACCCAAATGACGGGAGGCGGATTTCTGAGCCCAGAAAGTCAGGTTTTTGTATTGCATCTTCCAACGTTCTTCCATCGGACGATGTTCAATCCAATGCCCGCCATTCTTCTCCGCAGTTGGAAGAAATTCGGCATGGAGTTGATTCCAAACTTTTTCGGGTTTGGAAGGCTTCCAGATCGCTTCTGGTTCGGGCCGCTTGATTAAATAAGTGCCATAGCGTTCCAGTTTAGATCCATTCCCACTGTCGACCAATTCATAGTCTTTCCATGCAGGGGAGGTAAGTAAATTAATTAAGGGTAAATTCATTAGTTATATCCATTTTTTCTCATCACAATCATTCAGGGCGAACCAATCATGATTGAAATTTCCATTTTTTTCTAATTTTACAGGACTATCTTATTTTTTTGTTTGTCATTGTTAAACGCTGCTTATCGACATCCGTTTCTACTGAAAGTATAATCGTAATATGTATCCAGGTATCGAAATTGAATAAGGATACAAAGTTATTAATAAAAATATGAGGATCTATGCTGTATAACTTTGATGAAATAATTCCCCGAAGAGAAACCGATAGTATTAAATGGAATCTTTATGGTAAGGAAATCCTGCCGTTTTGGGTGGCAGATATGGATTTCCGATCTCCACAACCGGTAATAGATGCATTGGAAGCAAGGGTCAAACATGGGGTGTTTGGGTATCCATCGGAAAACCTGGTTTTAAAAGAAACGATTAAAGAACGCCTGAGCAATTTGTATCAATGGAATATCTCACTGGAAGATATTGTTTTTTTGCCAGGTGTTGTGAATGGTTTTAATCTGGTTATCCATGCACTTACACAACCTGATCAACAGGTGCTGATGCAACCACCTGTTTATCATCCATTTTTATCAGCCCCGCAAAATGCCGGAGCGCACAGGAAAGATGCTCCGCTGCAAATGGATTTACACCGTAGATATCAGATTGATTTTGACCAATTTGAAGGTGCTATTGATTCAAATACCAATATGTTCTTACTATGCAATCCACATAATCCCGTTGGAAGGGTATTTACCGAAAATGAATTATTATCGATGGCAGATATTTGTTTGAAGAAAGATATATATATTTGTTCGGATGAAATTCATTCTGATATTATTTTTCCCGACTATCAACATATACCGATCGCATCGCTCAACCCAGAAATTGCCCAAAAGACTATTACATTAATGGCACCCAGTAAAACCTATAACATCGCTGGTCTGGGATTTTCCTTTGCCGTGGCACAAAATCCGGAATTACGAAAAAAGCTAAAGCAGGCTCGAGTTGGCATTGTCCCGGAAGTGAACTTATTAGGTTATACAGCCGCTTTGGCAGCTTATCAACATGGAGATGAATGGTTATCACAACTATTAGTTTATCTGGATGGTAACTATAAAGCATTGGTTGAATATATCCAGGAAAACATCCCGGACATAAAGATTACACCGGTTGAAGGCACTTATCTGGCATGGTTGGATTGCCGCGATTTAGAATTAGAAATGACTCCTTATGAATTTTTCCTTCAGGATGCCGGAGTAGCTTTCAACGATGGAAAGATATTTGGACATGGTGGTGAGGGCTTTGTACGCTTCAATTTTGGATGCCCACGCAGTATGATGATAGAAGGATTGGAGCGGATGAAACAGGCATTGGAGAACCTGAAACAAAAAGCGTAAGCATGAATAGCGCTGCATCAAACTCAACTCAGAAATCAAAATCATTACTGCAGGGATGTCTCATATTCTTACTGGTCATTCTGGTTGTTTTCATTCTCGTCTGGGTTGGTTTGATTAGCGCCGGTGCATATTTGATCGTGGGTGATCGAGTCAAACCGGTTGATGCCATTGTGGTCTTAAGTGGCGATGAGGGGGATCGTGTGGAAGAAGCCATCAAGTGGTATGAAAAAGGGTACGGGAAATATTTTGTCATCACAAAAACACACACGGAAGATATAGGAGAAGGACAGACTTATAGTGAAATGCTGATGCGCATTGCTATTGATGCTGGCGTACCGGCAGATTCCATGTTTGTCACAGCCGGAGAGTCATCTTCAACCAAAGAAGAAGCTATGGCTGTCAAAGTGCTGGCAAAACAACGCAACATTACATCGATTCTGGTGGTTACGGCACCGTATCATACGCGGCGCACACAGATGATCTTCAACCGTGAATTTAAGGATTCTGAAATTATAGTTCTGGTACATCCGGTGGAAGAAAGCTGGTATAGACCTCTGACCTGGTATTTATCTCCACAGGGTTGGCGTCAAACTCTGGCAGAATATGCCAGTCTGATTTTGATCTGGTTTAATTCCTGAATAGGATGGGAGCTCATATGGTGAGGAAATTGGAACAATTAATACCTTCCATTGTTGTCATATTCTTGCCTTTTTTGATGGCTATATACCTGGATGTTACTCCTTATTCAAAAACAATCGAAACCCATTGGCAAAGTTTAGATTTAAACAAGAAAGTAACCCAAACAGAAAAATGGATTGAAATCGCACATACGATTTTGAGACAACAACCCTGGCAAGCCAATTTATGGATCAGATTAGCAGAAAAACAATTCCAAAATGGAGATCTGGATGATGCTATTCATTCATTCAAAGTAGCTGATTCAATCGCATCATTGTCGGTCGATCAAACAATTCTTCTAGGGCAGGTCTATTGGGATGCCAATCAATTGGAGAATGCTTATACCACCTGGCAAACGATTATAAACCAAAAAGATTTAAGAGCTGAAGATTTACGAGCATTGGTACAGATTCAACAATCAAAAAATGATTGGTTTGGTGCCTATCAGACATTATTGAAATGGAAGGAAATCGATCCTGAAAATAAAGATCTTGTTCTGCCTATGGCTTTATCACAAATTATTTTTGAACCGGAAGCAGCCGTAACAACCATAACCAACTCAAATAATCGCAAAATTCAATCTCTACTCCCTGAAATTGAAATAATCATAAAGGAAGAGAATCCTGTGTTTGAATTGGTTTTATCCGGTAATCTATTGGCATCCATAGGTGAATGGGATTATGCGAGTGCTGCTTATGCCTATGCAACGCGTCTGGATCCTGAATACGCGGAAGGTTGGGCATTGTACGGGAATGCATTAATCAATTCTGGAAAAGATGGCATTTCTGCTCTGAATAAAGCATTAACCATTTCTCCTCAATCGATTATTGCCAGAGCTTATTTAGCATCTTATTGGCGATCACAGAGTGATTTTGAGCGAAGTCTGGAGATGTATCAAGATTTATCCAGTGAAGAGCCTGAACAGGCTATCTGGCAACAAGAATTGGGAAATACATACATCCAGGCAGGAAATGTGGATAAAGCCTTACAGGCATTTGTAAATACCACAAAAATCGAACCTGGAAACTCATATTATTGGATTAATCTTGCACGATTTTGTGGAGAATACAAGGTTGAAATTCAAGAAATTGGTTTGCCAGCTGCAAGACAGGCTCTCCTGATCGATGAAAAAAATTGGGAAGCTTTTGATACATTAGGATGGTTGTTCTTGTTATTGGAGGATTACACCTCAGCAGAACGTTTCTTGACATCCGCCTATAAAGAAGCCCCAGAATCTGCATTGGTGAATTTGCATTTGGGACAACTCTTTTATTTCCAGAACAAAGCTCAACTTTCCTCTTATTTTTTGAAACGCTGCATCGAATTTGCTGAAAATGACGCATTAATTCAATTGGCAAATAAATTCCTGAGCCCATGAGCACATTCCCAAATCCATGTTAAAATCTTTCCAATGAAAAGAATGATTTTTTCTTTGCTACTGGTCATCTTGCTAAGCGCCTGTTCAGTTTTGGATGTTGTTTTTCCAAAGAAAACCGAGATTCCGCCATCGGGAACAGTATTATTCAGTGATACTTTTTCATCTACCGAAAGTGGTTGGAATACCTGGAATCAGAATGGCTCTTACGTGATTTATCAGGCGGATGGTTTGCGTTTTTTTGTTGACAAACCGCACCTGGATTTCTATTCAAAGCCTGGATTTACATTTACTGATGTTCGTATTGAAGTGGAAGCAATCAAAGTAGCTGGACCAGATGATAATTCCTTTGGGGTTATTTGTCGGATGAAGGATGAAAAAAATTATTATGCTTTTGTGATCAGCAGTGATGGCTATGCCGGAATCGTTAAAGTGGAAGAAGGGGTATACCAGTTGATCAACAGCGAATCGATGGAATTTGCCCCGTCCGTTCATCAAGGCGAAGCCATTAATTATCTGGTAGTAACCTGTCAGTATAATTTTTTGAAGTTGGACATTAATGGAGAAAATCAGTTTTCCATCCAGGATAACAGCTTTACGAATGGTGATGTAGGGTTGATCGCAGGCAGTTTCGAAGAACCTGGTGTGGATATTTTCTTTGATAATCTAACCGTTTTTCAACCATAAGGTTTTTTATGAACGTTTATTTTGATACGATAGGTTGTCGTCTCAACCAGAGTGAAATTGAAATTATGGCTGCTCAATTCAGAAGGGCAGGACATATTGTCGTGGAAGATGCTGGTAAAGCAGATCTGGTGGTTGTCAACACCTGTGCAGTGACCAGTGCAGCTGCCTCCGATTCGCGCCAAAAAATCCGCCAGGCAGCCCATAAAGGGGCAAGTCAAATTATTGCGACCGGGTGCTGGGCGACTCTGGAACCGCAAGCAGCGTTGAACTTGCCTGGGGTAGACAATGTGGTTTTAAATGAGAACAAAGACAATCTGGTATCCGATTTTTTGCATATTACACCCTTGATATTTGATCTGGAACCGCTGGCACGAGAACCTTTGCCGGGAGATCACTTAAGAACGCGGGCTTTTCTGAAAGTGCAAGATGGTTGTGATAATTTCTGCACATTTTGCATCACCAAAGTAGCAAGGGGTAAAGGTGTAAGCCGACCTATGGCTGAAGTAATGGTGGATGTCAAGAATGCACTGGATGGCGGCGTGAAGGAAATCGTACTGACTGGTGTGCATTTAGGTTCGTGGGGGAAAGATATCGATCATACATTGCACCTGAGAGATTTGATTGAGAAGATTTTAAAGGAAACTAACGTTCAACGGTTACGATTATCCTCACTGGAACCCTGGGATCTTGGGGAGTCTTTCTTCAGTCTGTGGGAGGATTCCAGATTATGTCCGCATTTGCATTTGCCATTACAATCCGGATCAGGCACCATTTTGAAACGAATGGCGCGCAAAACAACCCCGGAAAAGTACATGCGCATTGTTCTGGATGCCAGAGCAGTGGTGCCGTACATGGCGATCACGACCGACATGATCGTTGGCTTTCCGGGAGAAACTGAAGCACAATTCGAAGAATCGATGGAATTTGTTCGGCAAGTGAATTTTGCTGGGGGACACATTTTTCCGTTTTCCGCCCGACCGGGTACTGCCGCAGCGACTTATGAACATCAAATTCCCAAAGCGATTCGGAAACGACGTTCGGCTGTCATGCGGGCAGTTTTTGCAGAGATGACCCATCAATACCAATCTGCCTACCTGGGAAAAACCGCCGAGGTTCTGTGGGAGAGTGGGGAGCAGATGCCAGATGGACGCTGGTTGATGAAAGGTCTGACTGGAAATTATTTGCGCATAGTCATAGAGTCTCCATTCAATTTAGCCAACCAAATTACTACAACGAAATTAACAGCTTTTTCAGAGCATGGGCTAAATGGAGAAATCGCTCGTTAAAGAAGGAAGGACCGCCATTGCTGACGGTCTTTTTTGTAATTTATTGGATTCTTATTTTACGATGATGGTGATTGGCAGATTACAAATGATATTGCTTCCCTGTACCAGAGCCCAATTAGTGGTGTAGGTACCAGCGGTGTGAGGGGCAAGCATATCCACTCTGATTTTTACTGAATCGCCGGATTTCACGGTTTCATTGAAGTCATATAGTGATTCATATTTGTGCAGTTCCGTTCCTCGAATGTACTTGTAATCCAGGGTACTTGCTTCCCAGGTTTTGCCGCTGATGTTCTTTACTGTCCAGACTGCGTCGAAGTCTTCACCTGGTTTCATCACGGATGATAAAGCTGGAGAGCTTGAAACCTGACAAATAGTGCTGGTGACCGGTGTTGTTACTGCGGGAATGGTTCCACTGGTCACATTTTTAAAGTAATTGTAAGCAAATATTCCTGAACTGCTGTCCAACCTGACAGTGATTCTCTCAACATCTTTCACCTTTTCAGGTAGAAGAACTGTGAATTTAAATGTTCCTCCAGTACCCGAATGAATGGTTCCAACCTCTACATAATCCTTGAAGAAGGTATCAAACGGACCTACCCGGATTTTGAAGACCTGATTGGCTGGGAAAAGATCTGCCTGAACCGTAATAGCCGTATTCTTCTCGACACCGATTATTGTAATGATCGCTTTTGGTTGCTCTGTCGCAGTAAATGTTGGTGTAGCTGGAATGGATGTTGGCAATATTACAGCAGTTGCAGTCGGCAATGGGGTAGATGATGGCAACAGTTCTTGTGTGGGTTCAACGGTTGGTACGGGTGGTAAAGCAGTTGCCGTTGATTCTGTAACAGTTTCTGCTGCTAAAGTTTGAGATATTTCCGTCCGGATCGCATCCATGGCTTTATCGACATCTTCCGGCGAGACAGTTGGTGAACTGCCTGGGCTGCAAGCAACTAATAATGCAATCAAAATAATACTTAATAATAGTTTCATGTTTCTCATTTCAGACTCCTTAATATGAACCTTCATGCATGAGACGAAGAAATCTGTGAAAAAGTTCCCAAAGAAAAATAGAAAGACCAGATTTTTAGGCTGGTCTTTTTTACAGTTGTTTTTGCTTCAACCTGAGTTGAAGCGAATTCTTGAAATGATAAACTAATTAGAAATCCAGTTTTTGAATCGTATCTTTCAGAATATTGGCGGATTTTATCAGACCAGTTTTTTCTTCATCATTCAATTTAAGTTTCAGCACCCTCTCAATTCCCCCACGATCAATAACCGTTGGTAATGAGAAACAGACATCCTGAAGATCATAATAATCATCGATCAGACTGGAAACCGAAAGGACTGTGCTTTGATCACGCAGAACGGCTTCAATGATTCTTTCCAGACCGGTTCCGATCGCGTAATAGGTTGCTCCTTTGCGCTCGATAATATGATAAGCGGCATCCCGTGTTTGAGTGAAAATCTGGGTGAGATCATCATCACTGCAAGCCATCTGATTGGTTTTGCAATAATCCGTCAAACTCATCCCGGCTATGTTAGCCAGAGACCAAACAGCTACTTCGCTATCTCCATGTTCACCAATGATAAAAGCATGAACACTGCGGGGATCCACATCAAATCGTGTGGATAACAGATAACGGAAACGGGCTGTATCGAGGATAGTGCCTGATCCGAAAACCCGTTGCGCTGGTAACCCGGATACTTTGATGGAAACATAAGTTAAAACATCCACCGGATTTGTGGCAATCAGTATTAATCCATTGGGATTGTATTTCACGATTTCAGGAATGATTTGTTTAAAAATATCGGTGTTTCTTTGTGCAAGATCTAACCTTGTTTCGCCTGGTCGTTGAGCCGTTCCTGCTGTCACGACTGTGATTGCTGCACCCTGGCTATCTTTATAATCACCTGCATAAATCCTGGTGGGTCGAACGAGTGGAACAGCATGCATCAGATCCATTGCTTCACCTTCAGCTTTATGGACATTTCGGTCTATCAGCACAATTTCCGTTGCCAGCCCTGAAAGCGTGAGGGCATATGCGAGTGTAGAGCCAACATTGCCAATACCAACAATTGCAACCTTATTTGTTATATGTGGAGTAAACATTTCTACATCTCCAAATTTCTAAATTTCTGGTAAAATTTATTTTTGATATCCAGTAATTATATCGCAAGCTTACTTCCAGGTTTGCTGAACAATTGCGCTGGAAAAAGGATGAAAAAAAGCTGATCAGGTTTGACCACAATACTCCGTTGCGGTATAATAATCGCTTGTCGGTTTTTTAGTTTTGATATAATTCAACTTTGAAAGGAATAATCTATGCCCAAACGGACATACCAACCGAAGAAAAAACATCGTATTCGAGTGCATGGTTTTCGTGCACGAATGGCAACCAAAGGTGGACGTGATGTATTGAAACGCCGTCGTCTTCGTGGACGTAGTAGTCTTGCAGTAACGCTACCCCATGTTAAAAGAATTAGCTGGTAAAGTTTATTCTTTGTTCGGATCAAACCTGTCATCAGATGATTTGCGGACAGGTAAATGAGTGAAACGCAACTATCGATTAACGCGATCAAACGATTTTCAACGGGTAAAGCAAACAGGAAAATCCATTGCCCATTCTCTACTCGTTTTGATCATATTGCCAAACCCTGATGGGTTACTCAGAATTGGAGTATCTGCTGGTAAGGCTGTTGGAAATGCTGTTACAAGAAATCGTGCGAAACGCCGGATGCGAGCCAGTTTGAGCGAATTAATGGAAAATATTCAGCCTGGTTGGGATCTGGTGTTTCTGGCAAGAAAACCAATTGTGGATGCTGCTTTTTGTGATATTATCGCAGCAGAGATCTACTTGCTAAAGCGTGCAGGATTGTTTTTGGACGAAAGTGGAAGAGAATGAGTTATCTACACGAGTATCCGAATGAGCCTACTTTAAATTCCTTACCATTCAATTTGAGGAATTTTCCGCGTTGGATATTATTGGTTTTCATTCGTTTATATCAGAAACTAATTTCTCCAGCATTACCGGCGAATACCTGCCGCTTTTATCCCAGCTGTTCTCATTATGGGTATCAGGCCATTTATAAACATGGAGCCATAAAAGGTCTATTGATGGCGATCTGGCGGGTGTTGCGTTGCAATCCATTTAACCCCGGTGGTTACGACCCTGTTCCCTGAATGAATCAGGTTTAATGAGTTTAATTACCCCCTGAAATTAAAGAGTTCAATGAAGAAAAAAATATTAATAATTATAATGTTTGTCATGCTGACATTAAGCTTGTCCGCTTGTAGTGGAGTCTTGAATGCCAGTGGTTGGCCAGGTATTTCTGGTGATGAGGATTCTGTTTATGTTGCCTATGCAAATCAAGTTTATGCATTGCGGTTAAAAGATGGATCTCTGAATTGGCGATACCCTGAAAAAGTTGAAGCAGCAAGAACTTATTATGCAAACCCTGCTATCAACGGATCGAATATAATCGTTGGCGATTATAAAAACACTTTGTCGGCGTTGAATATTCAAACCGGTATAGAAACCTGGACCTTTGAAGGTGCGACTAACCGCTATATTGGTGGTGCACTCGTGGTTGGAGATACAATTTTAGCTCCTAACGCGGATCATAATTTATACGCATTGGACTTGAATGGTAATCTAAAATGGAAATTCACAGCCAATCATGCACTCTGGTCCACTCCAATTGTTCATGAAGATGTGGTTTACCTTTCTTCCATGGACCATTATTTATATGCGATTAATATCAAAAGTGGCCAATCAATTTGGGAAGTAGACATGGGTGGTGCAATCGTTTATAGCCCAACCTTTGATACAGATACGATCTTTGTGGCGACTCTCGCTAATGAAGTGGTTGCTGTTAATGCAAAGAACGGTGCAATTCTCTGGAAGAATAAATCCGAGGTGGGTTTATGGTCTCAGCCAGTATATGACAATGGAGTAGTTTATTATGGTGATACTGCTGGAAAAATATTTGCGGTGTCTGCTACTGATGGAAATGCTGTATGGGATTATGTGATGGGTGAGATGGTATCTGGAGCACCAGCAGTCATGCCTGATGGAGTTGTATTTGCGGGTGAAAATGGCAAGTTGGTCGCTTTGGATTTCAATGGAAACATCTTGTGGACTCGCTCCATTACTGGAAAATTGTATACTGGCCCAGTAATTGTGGATGGCTTGTTGGTTTTGGGTATTTCTCAAGGGGAAGAAGTCATCAAAGCTTACGATTTTAATGGCAATGAGATCTGGAAATTCACGCCAGAAAAGTAAAGGCAGGTTAAAAAATGTGGGATGCAATAATCATTACTCCCTTTATAAATGTAATACTATTTATTTACAGTATTGTTGGTAAAAACTTCGGGATTGCGATCATTCTCTTCACCATCATAATACGTTTAATCACTCATCCTTTGATGGTTAAGCAAATTAAAGGCGCCCAGGGTATGCAGAATATGCAACAGGACGAAGAGTGGAAAAAAGTACAGGAAAAATATAAGGGCGATAAGGAAAAATTAGCGCAGGAGCAAATGAAGTATTACAAAGAAAAAGGTATCAACCCATTTGCCTCCTGTTTACCAACTTTGATCCAATTTCCAATTATCATCGCTCTTTACCAGAGTATTATTGCTGCTTTAGCAGCAACTCCAGTAGAGGTGCTTAATTTGGTCCGTCACGTCTATTCAGATTTTTTGGATGTCTCAAGTATCATACCTTTGAACAGTCAATTTTTATGGATGGATTTAGGGCAACCAGAACGATTAAATCTCCCATTTCTTTCATTTGGAATTCCGATTCTGGCTATATTGGTGGTAATTTCAACCTATGTCCAATCAAAATTGATTCAACCACCATCACAAAATCCAAAAGATCAAACGGCAATGATGGGAAATATGATGAACATATACATGCCTTTCTTTATGGGTTATCTGGCATTGACATTGGCATCGGGATTATCTTTATACTTCCTGGTATCAAACCTACTCGGTATTGCCCAATATGCAATGTTAGGGAAAGTCAATTGGAGAAACCTCTTGCCTGGCAAAAAAACCAATAAACCAGTGGCAGTTTCAACAAAACGGAAAAAGTAGAAAGTTGGATCTCATATGGAATACAAAAAAATTACCCAGGAATTCATAGCTCCTACTGTTGAAGAAGCAATCGAACAAGGGGAAAAGACATTAGGAATAGCTCAAGACAAGTTGGATGTTGAAGTATTGGATCAAGGCAGTAAAGGTCTGTTTGGGTTGGGGAGTAGACAAGCTCGGGTACGACTTTCTATTCGCAATGGAGAAGAGAAGAAACCTGAACTGAAACCCAAAACTGAAAGAGCTACTGTTGAAAAACCAATAGCTGAAAAACCTTCTCCAATTGTTACAGATACCGTTGAGATTGAAAAAGACCCGGTTTTAAAATTAGCCGAAGATGTTGTTTGGGAATTGCTTCAAAAAATGCACATCGATGCAAAAGTTGAAGCAAAGTACGTTGCACCCATCGATGAACGAGACCAGAGAATGGTGCAGGTGGAAATACTGGGCAGAGATTTAAGCATCCTGATCGGTAGACGTAGCGAAACCCTGAATTCACTTCAATATATCAGCAGCTTGATCGTTGCCAAAGAATATGGGGAATGGGTACCTCTGATGATTGATGTGCAGGGTTACCGCGAACGCCGTGAGCGACAATTAAAAGTGCTGGCACGCAGAATGGCAGAGCAGGTTGTTCACACGGGTCGAAGACAAAATCTGGAACCCATGCCAGCAAACGAACGTCGAGTGATCCATATGGAGTTACGGGATCATGAATATGTGATGACTGAGAGTGTTGGTGAAGAACCAAATCGTAAAGTAACAATTATTCTCAAAAAACAAAAGTAAATAAAACCAAAGAACGCTAATAAATTCATTGTTGGCGTTCTTTCTTTTTTAAATGGGGTTTTTAAGAAAGGTGAAATGATGAAAGCTGTCGATATCATCATCAAAAAAAGAGATAAACAAGAACTCAGTAAAGATGAAATAGAATTCTTCATCAATGGATTTACTGCTGGTGATATACCAGATTACCAGGCAGCCGCATGGGCAATGGCTGTGTTGTTAAACGGAATGACTGACCAGGAAACTACAAATTTAACTCTGGCTATGGCTCATTCCGGTGATATTCTCGATTTATCTGACGTTGTTGATATCTGCCTGGATAAACATTCTACCGGTGGTGTGGGCGATAAAACCACTCTGGTGGTTGAACCGCTTGTGGCAGCCTGTGGTTTACCATTTGGAAAGATGTCCGGTCGTGGTTTAGGGTTCAGTGGGGGGACACTGGACAAGATGGAATCGATACCTGGTTACCGTGTTGATTTAACCCGTGAAGAATTCATCCAGCAACTAAAAACAATAGGGATTGTTTTATCCGGTCAAAGTGGAGATTTAGCGCCTGCGGATGGTAAAATGTATGCTTTGCGTGATGTAACCGGTACAGTACCATCCATGCCACTCATTGCATCTTCTGTTATGAGCAAAAAGATCGCTGGAGGAGCTCAGGTGATCGTGCTGGATGTAAAAGTCGGAGTTGGGGCTTTTATGACAACATTGGAAGATGCCAGAATACTCTCACGATTGTTAGTTTCAATTGCACAAATCAGTGGTCGCAAAGCTGTCTGCATGTTATCAGACATGAATCAACCACTGGGGAATGCAGTTGGAAATTCCCTGGAACTTCTGGAAGCCATTGATACTTTACATGGTGGCGGACCGAATGATTTCGTGGAACATTGTCTTTCTGCTGCTGCTTATCTCGTTATGTTGGGAAAGACAGCCAAAAATTTGATTCAGGCAAGACAGATGGTGGAAGATGCACTCAAAAATGGTAAAGCATGGGAAAAATTCCGGCAAATGGTCATTACCCAGGGTGGTGATGTCAAATTCATTGATCAGCCAGACCTTTTACCCAAAGCCAGATTTATTGAAACCACAAATGCAGATATGAATGGATTTGTCCACTGGATTGATGCGCGCATCATTGGTGAAACTTCAGTCGATCTGGGTGCTGGAAGAGCTAAGAAAGGTGATCCTGTCGATCACGCTGTTGGAATTGTTGTTCATCATAAAGTTGGGGATTATGTGATTGTAGGCGAACCTTTGTTCACTATTCATGCTAATTCTCAGGAAAAACTTAAATTGGCGAAACGGCAGGTGCTTCAGGCTTACAAGATTGAAGAAGAAAAATGCGAACCTCTGCCATTGTTTTATGAAATCGTGGATTAGATATATCGGTCGAAAATTTCCATTGAAGTGCTCACGAGCACTTCTTTTTTTGGCGAATTAAATAAGAGTGTGTACTCAGCTTATGAGTAGAAACATGGATTGAAAACCCATCCAATGATTATTTTTGCTAGTGGTATACTCTGCTGCGGATATTATTCTGGAGATTTTTATGACGAAAAAAGCGAAGTTCTACTTTATTACCGCAATAATCCTGTTTGTATCAGGAATTGCCATAGGTCTATTTCTGTGGACAGGGTCAGTTTGGGCTGATCTTGAAGGCTATATGTTCCAACCAGCCACTCATGCAGATAGGTCTGAATTTAATTTATTATGTCCACACCTGATCACAACCAATGATTTCGGTGTGATTTCCATAGGAATCGAAAATGATTTTGACAAAGATGTTAAGAAAGTTGTTCGGGGATATAAATCTTTAGGATATGTCATTTATGTTGCCTCCGATGAAACATCGTTGGAACTGGCTCCAGGTGAATCTGAGGTACTGCATTGGTATATTTATCCAGAAGATGCTGCCTGGAAAAGATTTGTTTTATTCAGAGTGAATATTATCAGTAGTCGTGGAACTGGTTTGACAACTGCTTCCTGTGGGGTTATGGTCGTAAATGTACCTTTTCTGAAAAGCAACCAATTTTTCTTGCTGGCACTGTTATCCGGAACACTTCTGATAGCAGCGGGAATTTACCTGATGTATCGTTCATCGTTATTACAGGGAAAAAACAATTTTTATTACGAACGGCTTATGCTTTCCATTACCGGCGTAATGATTATTGGTCTGTTACTTGCATTTTTTGGCCAATGGCTTGTAGGTGGTTTATTATTGGTTGCAATGTACCTTTTCCTGATGGTTACCATTACTCATTATGTTCAAAAATGGATGGATAAACCTCCTGCACCAGAAATTTAACAAAATGAATAATCAAAATATGCTCATAATTGAATTTTCCCAGGAATTCTGGTATGATTTGGGGCAATCTTAAAAAAGCGATGATGGAAACGAGTAAGCACTCTTCATCAAACAGCGAACCTGGAATTGGTGTGAGCCAGGGTTGAACAGAATGCCCAAAATCCTTCCGGAGCTGCAAACTGAAAAGGCAATCAGGAAGATGCCTGAGTAGGTACGCCGGGAATCAACCCGTTAACAATGGCTCGGGATAACAGACCATGTTTTCTTGGTCAGCAGTCCTGGTAAGTGTCCGTCGAAAGACGGGAAGCGGGGTGGTACCGCGAAGTATGAATATCGACCTTCGTCCCTGTGTACGTAAACCTTATGGTTTACCCAGGAGGAAGGTTTTTTATTATCTATTGATAGAAAGAGGTAGTATGACAACAAAGATGTTTAAAAAAGCATCAAGTACGATAAATTTTGTCGAACAGGAACACGAGGTTCTTGAGTTTTGGAAAAGCAATGATGCTTTCAATAAAATGAGAGAATTACATAAAGGACAGCCAACCTGGTCTTTTCAGGATGGTCCTATTACAGCAAATAACCCGATGGGTGTTCATCATGGATGGGGGCGTACTTACAAAGATGTGTTCAACCGTTATTGGACAATGCGAGGGCGTGAATTGCGTTACCAGAACGGATTTGACTGCCAGGGCCTTTGGGTAGAAGTGGAAGTGGAAAAAGCGTTAGGTTTTACTACCAAAAAAGATATCGAGGAATACGGATTGGCGAAATTCGTACTCAAATGCAAAGAGCGCGTTTTACGTTATGCTGCTGTGCAAACAGAACAATCTGTTCGTCTGGGTTATTGGATGGACTGGAATGACCCCCAATTACTGCGCGAGATGGCAGACAAGTTAGTGGAAGATCCAACACAGGTGATGACTGTACCTGGCCCTAACGGCCCGGTTACTGATACGGTTGAGCAATTGGTAGGTAGGCTGGGTTCGGCTGATATAGGTGGAAGCTACTTTACGTTCTCTAACGAAAATAACTATATGATCTGGCGTTTTCTTAAAACCTGTTGGGAACGCGGCTGGCTGTATCAAGGTGCTGATGTAATGCCCTGGTGTCCGCGCTGTGCAACGGGACTCAGCCAGCATGAGATCGTTACTGATGGTTATGATGAACTAACCCACATCAGCGTCACCTTGCGATTTCCGCTTCGTGGCCGTTCAGGAGAATCCCTGCTTGTATGGACTACCACACCCTGGACATTGACCAGCAATGTTGCTGCAGCAGTTGGTCCGGAATTAACTTATGTTAAAGTAAAGCAGGGAGACGAAATCTTTTACCTTTCGAAGGGGACCACACACATGCTTAAAGGTACGTTTGAAGTACTGGCAGAGTTAAAAGGTTCCGAAATGGAAGGTTGGGTTTACGATGGGCCATTCGATGAATTAGAAGCAGCGAATATGATCGGTGGCCGTACTGAATTGAGAGATCTGGTCAAGGATGTCAGGATTACCGCAGTTCAGGCTCACCAGGTAATTCTATGGGATGATGTAGGTGATTCAGAAGGTACCGGTATCGTACATATAGCCCCCGGCTGTGGTGCCGAAGACTTCAAGTTAGGCCGTGAGCATGGATTCCCCATGCTGGCACCACTGGATGAAGAGGGTGTTTTCCTTTCCCATTTTGGTTTTTTCACTGGTATGCATGTTTCAGAAGTGGCTCCTCATGTCTTTAAGGCATTGGAAGAGAATGGTCGCATGTACAAAGTGGAAAATTACACACATCGCTATCCTACCTGCTGGCGTTGTAAGACAGAATTGGTCTTCCGGTTGGTGGATGAATGGTACGTGAGCATGGGTGAAACCTATGACAAACCGCGTGAGGAATTGACTTCTGCAGAGAAAGATCGCAGTCTGCGCTATCAAATCATGGATGTCGTCGACCAGATACGATGGATTCCTGAGTTCGGTCATGCCCGTGAATTGGACTGGCTAAAGAACATGCACGACTGGATGATCTCAAAGAAGCGTTATTGGGGTCTGGCTTTACCAATCTGGGTTTGTGATTCCTGTAAACATCATGAAGTTATCGGAGATGATATCGAATTGAAGGAACGTGCTGTGGAGGGAAGGGATCAATTCGAAGGACATACACCACATCGCCCCTACGTGGATGCCATCAAAATAAGTTGCCCCAAATGTGGCGCACTGATGAAGCGAATTTCTGATGTAGGCAATCCCTGGTTGGATGCCGGTATCGTTAGCTTCAGTACGATTGGCTACAGAAATGATCTAACCAACTGGCGAAAATGGTACCCAGCGGACTGGATCAGTGAATCTTTCCCTGGTCAGTTCCGCAACTGGTTTTACAGCCTGTTGGTGATGGCAACAGTTCTGGACAATACGCCACCATTCCGACAAGTTTTCAGCTATGCCTCCTTGCTGGCGGAAGACGGACGCGAAATGCATAAAAGCTGGGGAAATTCCATCGAATTTAACGAAGCTGCTGACAAGATGGGTGTAGACGTAATGCGCTGGATGTACTGTTCCCAGAAACCTGAAAACAATCTGCTCTTCGGTTATAACAAAGCCGAAGAAGTACGCCGTGGCTTTCTGATCCCGCTATGGAATGTATACAGCTTCTTTGTTACCTATGCTACAATGGATGGATGGCAGCCAAATACCCAAGGCTTTGATCCGCAAACACCAGAAGGAGCAACACCGATCAGTGACAATCCATTGGACCGCTGGATACTGGCTCGTTTGAATGACATTACCGGTCGGGTAAATGAAGCGCTGGAAAACTCAGATTCGTTTGCTGTGACTTTGATGATTGAACCGTTCGTTGAAGATTTGACTAACTGGTATGTCCGCCGAAGCCGCCGACGTTTCTGGAAGAGTGAACATGATGCGGATAAGAATACTGCCTATGCCACACTTTATCATGTGCTGGTTAAATTCAGCCGTTTATTGGCCCCTTTTGTTCCTTTTGTTACGGAAGTCATGTATCAGAATTTGGTACGGTCGATGTACGAAAACGCTTATGAAAGCATCCATCTTACCAATTATCCGCAGATAGATGAAAATGCATTGGATGGTGAATTGGTTGTGCAAATGAATTTGGGGCGGCGTATTGCCAGTTTGGGTTTAGGAGCACGTGCAAGCGCTAATTTAAAGGTCCGCCAGCCATTATCCCGCGTACTGGTGTACACAGCTGATCAGAAATATCAACTTCCCGATTTTCTCGTGGAGATCATTCGCGATGAGCTAAATGTCAAATTCTTCGAAACAGTTTTACAAGCCGAGAAATTGGTCAGCTATCGTATTTTACCCAACAATAAATTGTTGGGTCCGCGCTTTGGAAGTCGATTCCCTGCGTTGAAGGAGGCATTGACCAAATTACAAGGAGATTCATCAGCATATAAAGCTGTTGCTAATAATGAATCTATAAAAGTGATTGTGAATGAAGAAGTTGTCGAACTTTCTCCTGAAGAAGTGTTGGTAGAGACTCAACCAGTTGAAGGTTTGGCTGTGCAGGCAGATCAATTAGTCACCGTGGCGATAGATTCGGTCATCACACCTGAACTTAAGCTAGAAGGTTTGGCTCGTGAGTTTGTTCGGCGTGTTCAGGATTTAAGAAAGACAGCTGATTTCGAAATTTCTGACCGGATCAGATTGGTTTATTCTGCAACACCTAAATTAACACAAGCTGTCCAAGAGTTTTCTAAATATATAAAGAATGAAACGCTGACACTTGAATTAGTGGCAGGTGAACCAAGTCCACAAATGACTCAGATTGTGAGTGAATTTGATGGAGAAACCGTAAAACTAGGCGTTGAGAAACTGTAAGTAACTCTAAGAAAAAATCCAGACAATTCCTGTTTTGAAGGGTTGTCTGGATTTTGTGTAATAAAGTTTATTGTTTGTTATGAGAAATTTCGATGTCGTTGAGGATATACCACAAGAAATTGGCAGTTACTACTTGATATTTCATTTGAATAATTCTATGAATGTTTCGATTGGCAAATCAGGAAGATCTGTTTAATGCAGGATATTATTTTTTCTTTGGAAGCGCAAAAGGTAACGGTGGATTACAGGCTAGATTGCTTCGCCACATTTCAATGGAAAAGAAAAAATTCTGGCATATAGATTATTTGCGTCCTTATATGGTTTTTTGTAGCAGCCGTTTTCACAATGCAAACAAATCAAGAATGCGTATGGTGTCAGAAAATTCAAGAAAATGACGCCTTCAATGTTCCAGTACAAGGATTCGGTGACAGCGATTGTTTATCATCCTGCAAAGCCCATTTATTGTATTCGGATTTTCTGATGGCTCTCAATGAATTTTTGGAATATTTGAAAATCCCTTACTCAAACAATGATCAACTTTATTTATTCTTCCAAGAAAATAATGAAAGTACGGTAAAATCAAAAGGGAAAAGGGAAAAATTAATTTTGAAGAAATTGTGAATTTAAGTTTGTAACAATTTCTAACCTGTAAATGAGGTCTTTTTTTGAAAAAATTACTACGAACTTACTCATTATTAATCGTAACTGCTATTGTAATAATCAGCCTGGATCAATATTCAAAATACCTGGTTCGCCAAAACCTGGATTTATGGACGGAAACCTGGGTGCCTTGGGATTGGATGTTGCCATATGTAAGAATCGTACACGTACAGAATACCGGTGTTGCCTTTGGAATGTTTCAGGGATTCGGAGATATTTTTTCCATTATCGCAATTATTGTTGCCCTGATTATTGTTTTCTATTTTCCCAGAGTTCCAGCATCGGACTGGTCTTTAAGATTAGCAATGAGTTTACAACTTAGTGGCGCTTTAGGTAACCTGATCGATCGTTTGACGATTGGGCATGTAACAGACTTTGTTTCAGTTGGAAATTTTCCGGTTTGGAATATTGCCGATGCAAGTATCACGATCGGTGTGATTGTTTTGATCTTAGGTGTTTGGATCACTGAGATTGAGGAAAAGAAGAAAAAAGTTTCAAATCAGGAATCGCAAATTGAAAGTGATACTGATTTGATGGAAAATGTCTGAGTGAACATGAATAATGTATTCAATTTAAAATTTGATTTACCCGAAAGCCAACGCCTTGATAAATATCTGGTTGATCAATTTCCCGATTTCTCACGATCCCGATTACAGACATTTATCCGGGGAGGTATGGTTTCCATCAATGGAAAACCAGTATTAAAAGGTGGTATAAATCTTGAAAAAGGGAGTGAAATTTCCATAATAATCCCTCCGATTGTAGAAAGTGACCTCATTCCTGAACAAATTCCCCTGGATATCGTTTTTGAGAACGCTGATTTGATGATTGTAAATAAACCAGCCGGAATGGTTGTCCATCCTGCATCCGGCCACCTTTCCGGTACGCTGGTTCATGCAGCGCTCAATTATGCGCCAGATCTGGAAGGTGTCGGCGGTGAACATCGCCCTGGGGTCGTTCACCGACTCGATAAAGATACATCCGGATTAATCCTCATGGCAAAAAATGATAAAGCACACCGTTTTTTACAGGACCAGTTTCGAAAAAGAAGTGTACATAAAACTTATTATGCTTTGACAGATGGCTTTCCACCAACACCTACTGGCAGGGTGGAGGCACCGATTGGAAGAGATCCATCCCACCGCAAGAAAATGGCTATCGTACCTATAAGTCGTGGGCGAGAATCCGTAACGGAATATAAGGTTATCGAAAAATTTGATCAGCATGCCTTAATCGCAGCTTATCCCTATACGGGCAGAACGCACCAGATCAGACTTCATCTGGCATTTTTAGGATGTCCAATTGTTGGTGATCGAATTTATGGACATCGAAAACAATTGTTGGATGCAGATAGACAAATGCTTCACGCCTATCAAATCGAATTTATCTTGCCTGGAGACTCATCTCCCCAAATTTTCCAGGCCCCCATACCAGAAGATATGAACCAGTTGCTCAGAGAATTGCGACATCAATAAATTTTGGAGAATTGAAATGATTGACCTACGTTCAGATACTGTTACCCAGCCTACGGATGAAATGCGCCATGCAATGGCCTTAGCGGATGTGGGAGATGATGTTTATGGAGAAGACCCTACAATAAATTATCTGGAGGAACTATCAGCTGACAGGATGGGGAAAGAAGCCGGGTTATTTATTCCTTCTGGTACAATGGGCAATCTCATCGCATTCTTAACCCACTGCCAAAGAGGCGAAGAAGCCATTATGGGCGACCAGGCGCATACTTTTTATTACGAGGTCGGTGGTGTGTCTGCGCTGGGTGGCATCATGGTTCATACTGTTCCAAATCAAGCAGATGGAACAATAAGAATATCCGATTTGAAAAATGCCATTCGAATAGAGGATGTACATTTTCCAACTACCAGGTTGATTGCGCTTGAAAATACACATAACCGCTGTGGGGGTGTTGTTTTAGAACCCGAATTCATTCAACAAGTAGTAAAAATATCCCAGGATAATGATTTATTCGTGCACATGGATGGGGCTAGAATTTTTAATGCTGCCATCAAACTGGGATTACCGGTCCAGAATTTGGTTGATGGAGTGGACTCGATAACATTTTGTCTGAGTAAAGGACTGGGAGCACCTGTTGGAAGTGTGTTATGTGGAACTCAGGATTTCATACACCGAGCTCGTCGAATTCGAAAACAATTGGGTGGGGGAATGCGTCAGGCAGGAATTTTAGCGGCAGCAGGTATAGTCGCTTTAGAAACAATGGTGGATCGCCTGGAAGAAGATCATCAAAGAGCACAGCTTTTGGCAGATAAACTGAGAGATATCCCTCATCTTCATGTGCGAGAAAATTCACCCCAGACGAATATGGTTTTTATAGACCTGGATGATTGTGATACCAGGACTAATATTCAGGTGATCGAAGAATTAAAAATTATGGGTGTTTTAATTGGCACATCAAAAAACAGAGGTTTCCGATTGGTCACCCATTATGGAATTTCTGATAATGATATCGTAAAAGTATCTGATATTTTCATGAAGATCATGTCAAATTAATTCGCTAGTTCGAGCCACGATTTATAATCTGATATAATTTATTACAGATAAATTTCAGGGAATTGATTTCTAGTTACACGCAAAATAATTCTTTTTGTTAAATTGACGATATTAAATCTCACAACAGATTGTGGAGGTTATTTTATGAAGGAATATTTTACTCTCGCTGAAATCGATGAGGTAGCTCAGTCTATTCGAAACTTAACAAAATATCAACCTAAAGTCGGTCTGATCCTGGGTTCTGGTTTAGGTGATTTAGCCAACTCAATTGAA